>NZ_CEVIVC010000051.1:0-24928 GCF_982290645.1 Protofrankia sp. CiP1_Cm_nod4 | reverse complement strand
TCGACGCAGGGTCGGTTCCGCCAGCGTCGCGTTACGGAATACGCGGTCGCCCGTCTCTTCGTAGAGCAGCGCCGAGACCCGGGCATATTCTCGTTCGAAGAGCGAATACGTCATCGCGCGTTCGACCAGAAGGGCGTGCAGCACGGTACGGGATGGCCCGGGGGCCATGGCAACTCCCTTGCTGAAAGACCGGGCGGCTCGTCTCCATAATGCCAGCGTCGACGTGCCGCTGGTGGCGTGTCGCGTCTGGCGGCACTGCTTGATACCTCCGCGATACCTCGACCCTCATGTGAGTGCCAGATGATCCCCCCACAGCATGGTCCGCCTCGGGGTTCCTCGCCAGGCTGGTCTCTGAAACGGAACCGAGGGAGCGCGAGGAACGAGGGTGGCGGACGTGCCGAGCTGTCGAATTGGCTGGAGAACGAGCCGCCGTGGGTCTGTGCCGGTGTCGACAGGCTCTGTCAACCGTGTCATGCGACCGCGGCGTTTCGCGTGGGGCCCGATCGCTTGGGCAATAGGCTGTCCGTGACGCCAGCCGCAGCAACTGTCGAGCGTTGGCAGAGCACGGCTATCCCGGCAGGCTGGCAGCTCCCGGTGCTCGCTGGACAGGCCACGCCCTCCGATCGTCGGGCCGGGCCGGGCCGGGCCGGGAGGATGTAACTGATTGTTACAGAACATTTTCTCGGGATTGCGATCGATGTTCTGGATCTCTCCAGGAAGGGCGGGTATGGGCAAGAAACGTGACGCAGGCGGCTTCGCCGTAGCGGATCGTCAGGAGCGATACAGGACAGGAAGTCTTCTATGACTGACGTGGCCACCGGTTCTAGCCGTATCGATGAGCTGCGAGAGCAGTTGATCGGTGAGTTGCGTGAGCTGAATGCGCTTCGTACGGCAGCGGTCGAACGGGCTGTCCGTGCTGTTCCTCGGCACCTGTTCCTGCCAGAGGAGACGGTGGAAGCGGCGTATGCCGCTGAACGGGCGTTGGTGACCAAGAGGAATGAGTACGGTGTCGCGCTCAGTTCGGTCAGTGCCGCGCGTATCCAGGCGTTCATGCTGGAACAGGCTGATGTCCGCCCGGGGATGCGTGTGCTCGAGGTCGGTTCCGGTGGTCTCAACGCGGCTTACCTGGCGGAGCTGGTCGGTGTGTCCGGTGAGGTGACGACGGTCGACATCGATCCGGATGTCACGGCCCGCGCCGAGCGCCTGCTGGCGGAGGCCGGCTACGCACGGCGGGTGCGCGTTGTGCTCGCCGACGCCGAGGAGGGTGTCGCCGCGTTTGCCCCGTATGACCGCATATTGATCACCAGTGGGGCCTGGGACATCCCGCCGGCGTGGGTGGCCCAGATGTCCGAGAACGGGCGGCTTGTGGTGCCGCTGCGGCTGCGGGGTCTCACACGCTCGGTCGCCTTTCAGCGTGAGGGCGGATGTCTGGTGTCCCGCGACTACGAGGTCTGCGGGTTCGTTCCGATGCAGGGCGCCGGGGCACATCAGGAGCAACTGCTGCTGGTGACCGGCACGGACGAGATCGGACTACGGTTCGATGACGGGCTGCCTGCCGATCCGGCTCTGCTGGACAACGCGGTGCGCACGCCCCGCGCGGAGACGTGGACGGGGGTGACGGTCGGGCGCTGGGAGTCGTTCGAGATGCTCCAGCTGTACCTGGCCACGGTGCTGGACGGGTTCTGCGTCATGACGGTCGACCAGGAGCTCGACACCGGCCTGGTTTCCCCAAGCAACAAGTCGTTCGCCATGGCGACCGTCGACGGGGGCAACTTCGCCTACGTCGTCGTGCGCCGCACGGCCGACGACACGGTGGTCGAGTTCGGGGTCCACGCCTTCGGGGCGGACGGACCCGCGCTCGCCCCGAAGGTGGCCGACCAGATATGTACGTGGGATCGCGAGCAGCGCGGCGGGCCCGGCCCGGTCATCGTCGTCTACCCGGCCGGAACGCCCGATCACCAGATGCCGCAGCCGCCGGTGGCGCGGGTCATCGACAAGATTCACTGCCGGGTCATGCTCGCCTGGCCCGCGGCCGCTGCCGAGGACCAGGGCATCCCGGCTCATCGTCTCGATCTTACTGAATAGGAACGGAGAACGGTCGAAATGCTGGATGTCCATATCCCGAACGGCGCCACGGCACTGTTGACCGAGCCGTCGGACTCCGACGGCCTCGAAGTCATCGACGACGAATTCACGCTGGATATACGGGTCGTGCTGGCCGCGTACCCGAACGGCAAGCTCCAGTGCAACACGGATGACAACTGTGGCTCCACCTGCCACAAAGCCAGCGCCTGCAGCTCATTCGTTCAGGACCCGGCCTGAACGACCGCTTCTCTGCTGCTGGTACGCCGGACAGCCCCGTCCCGGCGCACCAGCAGCACCGGCGAGCCTGCTGTATCCACAGGGAGGGGTCAGTGACAGCACAGCCACCAGCCCGCTACCGGTGGCAGGCTGGCGCGATACTGCGCGCCAGCACCGATCCAGGCGCCTTGAACCTGCCCCCCGCTCTTGGCCTGGACGGCGACGGCACCGTGGCGGAGGGGCGGGCTTTTCTGGCCGCCGTGTGGCGGCGCGCGGAGATACGGGACGCGCTGAGCGCTGCCAGCCCCGTGCTGTGCCAGCAGGTCGACGATGTCGTGGCCGGGAAGCGGTCCGATCCGAGGCGGGTGCGCCAGACGGTGCTCTCCCTCGCTTCCTACCTCCTGCGCTGGCAGCGACGCCCCACACCCTTCGGCCTGTTCGCCGGGGTCGCCCCGGCCCGGATCGGTGACGCGCCGAAGGCGTCATGGGGACGGGAGCACCGTGTGGTGGTACGGGCCGACGCGGACTGGCTCGCCGACATCGTCACCCGTCTGCAGCGGTGCCCCCGGTTACTCGAACGCCTGCCCGTGGCCGCCAACGGCGTTGGGCAGGTCCGAGGTGATCGCTACGTCGTGCCGGGACCGCCCGCGGATGGGCGGGCTCATCTGTTGGCCCCGGTTGAGGTGTCCGTGCGTTACACCCGCCCGGTCGCCGCGGCCTTGGCCGCCGCCCACACCCCCATCCGGTACGGCGTACTGCGCGCCCGGCTCACAGAGCGGTTCCCGGCTGCCACCGTGGACCAGGTCGATGCCATGCTCGGCGGCCTGATCGACCAGAACATGCTGATCAGCAGCCTGTGGGCCCCGATGACCTGCGTGGATGCACTCGACCACGTGTGCGCCGAACTGGCTGCCGCCAACGCGCACACCATTCCCGAGATCGCGGATCTGGTCCACCAGCTGTGCGCGATACGCGAGGAACTCGCGGCTGGCGGCTCGGCCGCCGCGCGGCCGGCGAGGATTGGGCTGATCACCCGGATGAAGGCGCTCAGTGACGTCGCCGCGGTGCCCCTGGTCGTCGACAGCGCCGTGGACTGCGACGTCCAGATCCCCGAGCAGGTGGCCGTGGAAGCGCAGGAAGCCGTCTGTGTCCTGCACCGCCTGACACCATACCCATTTGGCTACCCGCAGTGGCAGGATTATCACCGTCGCTTCCGGGAGCGATACGGGGCTGGCGCCGTCATCCCCGTCCTGGAGCTGGTAGCCGACAGCGGACTCGGGCTGCCCGCGGGCTATCTCGGTTCCGCACGGGGCCGTGCCGCCCGGCAGCTGACCGAACGTGACGAGGCGCTTCTCGGCCTGATCCAGCAGAGCCTGTTGGACGGGTGCGCGGAGATCGTCCTAACCGAACCGGTGATCAGAAACCTGGCGGGCGACGCGACCGATGCCATCCCCGTGCACCGTGTGGAGATGTCCTTCGAGATCCACGCGGCGTCGTTGGAAGCCCTGGCGCGCGGAGCATTCCGTCTGGTGGTGACCGGGACTCCGCGGCCGGGCAGCAGCATGGCCGGGCGGGTCGCCCACCTGCTGCCGGCCCAGGAGCGAGCCGAACTCGCCGCCACCTTCGACACGGCCGGCCCGGACGCGATCACCGCGCAGTTGTCGTTCGTGCCGCGTCGGCGGCGCAACGAGAACGTCGCCCGTACTCCGCAACTGCTGCCGTGTGTCGTCTCTCTGGCCGAGCACCGGGAACCGGGCGACGGCGTGCTCCCTCTCACGGATATCGCGATCACCGCGGACGCCCGCCAGTTCTCCGTCCTGCAACTCTCCACGGGCCGACGCATCGAGCCGCGGGTCCTGCACGCGCTGGAAGCGGGAATCCACACCCCGCCGCTCGCACGGTTCCTCGCGGAGATCACCACCGCCCGGTCCGCCGTCTACACGGCGTTCGACTTCGGCGCCGCCAACCACCTGGCCTACCTACCACGGGTGCGTTACAAGCGCACCATCCTCGCCCCGGCCCGCTGGCTACTCACCGCGCCGGACCTGCCCGGCAGAGAAGCCGACATGGCCGCGTGGGACGCGGCCTTCGAGACGTGGCGGGCAAGGCTGCGGGTACCCGTCCGCGTCGCCATGATCGAAGACGACCAGCGGCTTCCCCTGGACCTCAACCATCCGGTCCACCGTCTTCTGCTCCGTACTCGCCTCGACCGGGCCCGTCGCCTCGAACTACGCGAAGCTCCAGGCCCGAAGGATTTCGGCTGGCTCGGCCGCGCCCACGAAATCCTTCTCCCGCTGGCTCTCACCGAACCCACCCGGACCAGCCCGCCACCGGTACCCCGGCGGGCAGGCGGCGTTGCCAACGGCACCGCCTGCCCGCCGGACCGCTCCACTGTCCTGTGTGCCCATGTGCACGCCCATCCGACGCGCTACGACGAGATCCTGACCGCGTACCTGCCGAGCCTGATCGCAGCCTTCGAGGATGCGCCGCAGTGGTGGTTCCGTCGGCATCGGGACACCTCCCGTCCCGATGCCGACCAATACCTCGTCCTATCCGTGCGGCTGCCCGCACCCGATGCCTATGGCGAGGCCGCTGAACGGCTCTACGACTGGGCGGACCAGCTACGCCGTCAGCGCCTGGTGTCGCACCTCTCGCTTACCACCGAAGCATCCCAGCCGGGACGGTACGGCTACGGCGAGGTTATGAAATACGCGCGCACGGTGTTCATGGCGGACTCGGTGGCGGCCCTCGCCCAGATCGGCATGGCGCTGGCGGGAACGAGCGCGCAGGCCTTGGCCGCCGCCAGTCTGGTCGACCTGGCCGTCCGGTTCGCACCCGCCGTTGACGAGGGCCTCGACTGGCTGGTCCGGCGCCTGCCCCAGGAACACGGGCGGCTGGACCGGGCGCTGCGCGACCAAACCCATGAACTCGCGGACCCGCACCGCCGGTGGACAGCCCTGCGGTCCCTGCCCGGCGGGACGGACGTGGTCGCTACCTGGCTGGCTCGTGCCGCCGCACTGGCCAGCTATCGCGAGCAAATGGCGGCGCAGCGTGACCCGCTCACGGTCCTGCGGTCCCTCCTGCACCTGCACCATGTACGCGCGCTGGGCGTCGACCTGGACCTCGAGCGCGTCTCCGGCCGCCTCGCGCGAGCCTGCGCACTGCGCCACACCGCCCGGAGCTCTAAGTGACTAAAACACTACAAAACTGGACCAGTCTTGCTGATGCTGTCGAGAGGTTCGCACAGCACCTCGGTATACCGGAAACACCATCCCCCGACGAGCCCTGGGCCGGGCAGTCCCTCGCCGACGGCGCCGCCGGCATCGCCCTGTTCCACATCGAACACGCCCGCACCGGCAGCGGCAGCTGGCGCACCGCACACACCTGGATCACAAACGCGGTAGCCAGCCCGATCAGTGGCTCCGACACCGCCGGCCTCTACCTCGGTGTGCCGGCCATCGCCTACATGCTGCATGCTGCCAACGCCGGCTCACCGACACGGTACAGCGCCGCCCTGGAGACCGTGGACCACAACGTCACCGACCTCGCGCACCGCCGCACCACCACCGCGATGGCCCGCATCCGCCGCGGCGACCGTCCCGCCTTCCGCGAATACGACCTCTTCTACGGGCTGACCGGCATCGGCGCCTACCTGCTGCGCCGCGACCCGGGCGGCAGCGCCCTCGGACGCATCCTCCGGTACCTTGTCGCGCTCACCCGCCCCCTGCCAGGCGACGACCAGGCCCTGCCGGGCTGGTGGGTCGCCCACGACCCGCACACCCGCACCTCCGCCCGGTATCCGGACGGGCACAGCAACCACGGCGCCGCGCACGGCATCGCCGGGCCGCTGATGTTCCTCAGCCAGGCACTGCGGCGCGGGGTCGTCGTGGACGGCCAGCAGGAGGCCATCGAGACCATCTGCTCCTGGCTCGACACCTGGGAACAGCACGGGGAGACCGGCTCGTGGTGGCCGGAGTGCGTGACCCTCGCGGACCTGCGCACCGGCAGGACCAGCCAGCCCGGTCCCGCCCGCCCCAGCTGGTGCTACGGCACACCCGGAATCGCCCGCGCCCAGCAGCTCGCCGCCATCGCCACCCGCGACGCACGGCGCCAGCGGGCAGCCGAACAGCACCTCGCCGACTGCCTGGCCGACCCCGCCCAGCTCTCCCGACTCATCGACCCGGGCCTGTGCCACGGCTGGGCGGGCGTCTACCAGACCACCTGGCGCGCCGCCCGCGACGCCACCACGCCGGTGCTGGGTATGAGCCTGCCCTCTCTGGAGGAGTCCCTGGCCCACCACGCCCAGCCCGGCATGGGCAACGGACCCGGATTTCTCGACGGCGACGCGGGAACCGCGCTCGCGCTGACCACCGCCGCGCGGAACGCGGCGCCGAGCTCCGGATGGGACGCATGCCTACTGATCGACTGAGCCACCACCGGGCCAAGGACAACGCACACAGCACCGCGCTGGACGAAACCGTGGATGGCGTGCTGCGTGTCCTGGCCGGCAGCCCGCTCGACGACACCGCCGCCCACATCCGCACAGACCCAGCCGATCTGGCCGCAGCCGTCGAGATCTATCAGCAGGCCGGCCGCCGCGCGCTCGAACATCAGTCCGCCGCGACAGTCGACTGGTGGCAGCTCTACATCCAGTTCACCCACTGGCCGAGCGCCGAGCAAGCCGCGGCCGACCACCTCGCGCCGCTCCTGCGCCATGCCGAAGCCAGCGGCGATGTGACCGCCTGGTGGTTCGTCAGAAAACATCCCTGCTGGCGACTGCGCCTACGGACCCGGCCGGGCGACGAAGCGCGCGGCAGCCTGCGCCAAGCACTCGACGAACTTACTGCCGCCGGCCGGATCGCGCGCTGGTGGTCGGGCATCTACGAACCGGAAACCGCCGCGTTCGGCGGCCCTGTGGGCATGACGTGCGCACACCAACTGTTCCACGCCGACAGCCGGGCCATCCTGGAGCTGCGTTCCCAGGGAAATGCGCTCGGGCGCCGTGAACTGTCGGTCCTGCTATGCAGCATCCTGATGCACGCCGCCGGGCTGGAATGGTACGAGATGGGCGACCTGTGGCACCGCGTCGTCGCCGAACGGCCCTCCCCTGACAGCGTCTCGCCGGACCAGCTCCGGGGGATAACCGAGGACCTGCGACGGCTGATGCTCGCTGACGCCGGGCCCCTGCTGGAGCCGGGCGGCCCCCTCGCGTTCGCCGCCGCATGGGCCGACGCCTTCCGGCAGGCAGGGCACGCCCTCGGAACGGCGGCCCGCGACGGAACGCTGGACCGGGGCCTGCGCCACATCCTCTCCTATCACGTGATCTTCCATTGGAACCGTCTCGGTCTTTCTGCACGTACTCAGAGCATCCTTGCGTCGGCGGCCTGCTCGGCCGTCCTCCACCTGCCCGTCCTGCACGTCCGTTTCTTAGCGAGGAAATAGTAGTGACTGAATACGAAATCACGAGCACACGCAAACAGCCTGACGCATCCGGTCTCGCATACATGGAAATGCCCGAGACGTTCAATACAGCACGCGGAAGACGGTGACAGAGGGCAGGATGGCGACCTTCGTGCGAACAAACGGCTTGGCCGCCGATGGAATCACCATGGCCACGGCGCACCCGGCGCGGATGTACGACTATCTCCTGGGCGGCAAGGATCACTATCCGGCTGACCGACTCGCGGCGGAGCGGATACTGCGGGCCGCGCCCGAAGCCCGGTTGATGGCCCGGGAGAACCGACGCTTCCTCCACCGCGCCGTCCGGTTCCTCGTCGCCGAGGCCGGCATCCGACAGATCATCGACATCGGGACCGGAATCCCGGCCGCAGACAACGTCCACCAGACCGCCCAGAAGATCACACCGGACGTCCGAGTCGTCTACGTCGACAACGACCCCATCGTCCACGCGCACGCCAACGCGCTGCTGACCGGCACCGGCCGGACCACGGCCGCGCTGGCGGACCTGCGGGAACCACACGAGATCCTGCAGCATCCCCGCGTCCAGCATCTGATCGATTTCACCGAACCCGTGGCCCTGCTCCTCGTCGCCGTCATGCACTTCATCCGCGACGAGGAAAACCCCACCGGCATCGTGCGGACGCTACTCGATGCGCTACCGGTGGGCAGCTATCTGGCGCTGTCCCATGCCACGGGTGACCTGCGACCCGCAGCAGCGGCCCAGGTCACCGAGGTTTACGACACCGCCACCTCGCCCCTCGCCGTACGCAGCCATCCCGCCATTGCCGCGTTCTTCACCGGGTGCGATCTGGTGGACCCGGGTCTGGTCCAGGTGCCGACATGGCGACCGGCCGGCAAACGCCCCAAGGGTTACCGCAACATCTGGATTTATGGTGGAGTAGGCAGAAAAATATAATTCTCCTATTTCCAAACTATCCAGATAGCATAAGATCGATTGCTATTGGCTACCGCTCCCCGTCCCTATACGTCGCCAGCCCAGCTGTTGACGTCCACTACCAGATGGATCCCTGTCCATGGCCTTGCCAGAGAAGATGAATGGTCTTGATGTCGGACACACAGGGCTTCGGCGGCGAGTTTTGGATCTGGATCTGACTCTGGCGCAGACCTTGTGACGTACCACTCGCCGGCAACCGTGGTCGAGCGCGGTCGACCAACCACGCTGCCCGGGAGCTCGCTGATGACGCTCTGCAATCACAAGATCCGCGCTAGAGTCCGATCCGCTCGAATCGCTCAAAGCTATACCAAGTCGTCATTCCTTCACGGGGTCTGTGTGCTGCTCGCGACCAGCGCGCCGACCACCCCGCCTGCTGCTACCGCCCGCACCAGGCCCGCGGGATCCGACAGCGTGTGCGGGCCGGCGCCGATGAGCACCACGATCTCGCCGTGTGCATCCATGTGCTCCGTCCAGCCGGGCGGAGGATCGATCTGGCCCTCGAAGACGGTCAGCCGCGCGGCGGTCAGGCGTACCCCGTCGCCTGTTCGCGTCAGGTGCCAGTCCGGCAGGTGCGGCAAGGATTCCCGGAACGGTGCCGCTAAGCCCGTGACCACGGTCATGCCCCACGCCAGGCAGCGACTCATCAGAAGATCCACGGTGTCTCCAGTAGGCGTGAGCCGGTGGATCGTCACGTTTCCTTCAAGAACCATGATCGGCCCAATGTCTCCGATCATGGGAGTGCACCGCATCGTCACCGACACGTCTCTACGCTCCCCTGCTGCCGGGGGCGGGCTGCCGGCTCATCGTGCGGGTCGCGGTTGCCGTGGCGGGGACGGTGAGGTGGGACAGGAGGGCGTCGGTGCCGGGGTGTGGTTCGGCATCGAGTTCCCGGAGCCGGCGGCGCAGGAGCTGGTAGGTGCGGTGGACCGCGTCGGGGCGCTGCCGCCCAGCTTCAACTTCCATGATCTTCTGATAGGTGGGTTCGGCGTACGGGTCGATGGTCAGGGCGTGGCCGAGGAGATCGAGGGCGCGGTCGGGCTGGTCGGGCAGGTGCCTGTCGGCGAGTTGAGCCAGGGCGTCGAGGAGCTGATGGTGCACGGTGGTGATGTGGCTGTCCGCCCATTCGTAGGTGCTGGCGGCCAGGAACGGCTGCCGGCCGGTGGCGGTGACGGCGCGAGCCAGGGCGGTGGTGCGCCGGTCGGGGGTGACAGCGTCGGCGAGGGCGTCCTGGAAGCGCCACAGGTCGACGTCCACGAGGGCGGGGTCGAGCTGGTAGCCGCCGCGGATGGTGGTGATGAACCAGGTGCGGTCGTAGCCGCTGGCGGCGCGCAGGGTTTCCCGGAGGGAGCCGACGACGGTGTAGAGCTGGTTACGTGCCTTGCGTGGTGAGACGTCGGGCAGGAGCTCGGCCAGGATCGTGCCGGTGGACGCGCCGTCGCGGTGCAGCGCCAGGTAGGCCAGCAGTTGCACGCCGAGGCTGCGTAGACCGGTGCGGATCGGGGTGCCGGCGGCGAGGACGGTCGGCGGGCCGAACAGGCGAAGCGTGACCCCAGGGGCGCGCGGCCGGCCGGTCATCGGCACGCCGGGAGGGGTGGCGGCCGGGGATGGCCGCGTCGGGCCGGATGCCGCGGCATGAGCGGATGTGTGCGCCGGCACGGGCGACCCGCCGGTTCCGGCGGGGGGATTGTCGCGGGCCGGCCGGTTCGCGCCGGTGGCGGCTGGCGGGCCTGGCAGCGACGGTGGTGCTGGGGGGTCGCCGCTGGTGGGGTTCGTGGCCGCCGGGTCGGGGACGGCGTCGGGCTGGGGGTCGTCTCCTGCCGGGAGCTGGTTACTGCCGGCCGGGGCTGCTGCCGGTCGGGTGGGCAGGGGTGCAAGCGGCAGGTGCCGGATCGGTGGGGTGCGGTTGGGGTCCTCGTCGCCGGTGGTGTCGGCCGGCCGGCCGCTGTCCGGGACTGTCGGTGGGGTGGTGTGTCCCCGGCTGGGCAGGGTGTGCGCGCCGCCGTGGGCGGTGGTGAGGAGGTCGAGCAGGTGGGCGGTGTCCGCGGCGGGCAGGGTGTAGAGCCGGCGCAGCGTCCGCGTCGCCCCGGTGGCGGTCAGGATCGTGCCGTCCGCGCGGACCGTGTGCTCGGTGCCGGACGGCCAGCCGTCGAGGATCACCGCGGTGATCCCGAGACGCTGGCCCTGGGTGAGGATCCCGGCCAGCCGGCGGCCGATCGCGCGAGGATCCGCGGTGGTGATGAGGAGCACGTCGGGTAGGGCCTCGTCCGGGTGCGCGGCCCGCAGCCCGGCCCGGCTGATGATCTCCCCGGCTGTGGCCGGTGCTTCCGCGGCGAGCCAGGTCCGGTGCGCGACCTCGGCTTCCAGATGGGACAACGCCGCGTCGTCGGACTCGACAACGATCAGATCGGGGTAGTCGGTGTGCCCGTCCAGCGCGAGGCGCCGGACGGTCGACGCGGACAGGATCACCCGGTTGTGTGCCGCACCGGTCAGTTGATGATCGGCGAGGATGGCAGCGAGGAGCGCGCGGGCCGCGCCGGTGCTTCCCGGTCCGGACAGACCCAGCCCGCCCGTCCCCATCAGATCGATCCGGATGCTGCGGCCGTCCGCGCCGATCCCCACCTCGATCCGATCGTCGGCGGCTGGGGCGTCCGTCGCCGGCCACGGCGCCCGGCCCGGCAGCGCCCGGCGCAGCGCACCAAGGAGCGGCCCCGAGGGTCCGCGGGCGGCTGGCCTGCCCGGTAGGCGGGGAGTCCCCCGGCGGCGGGAGCGGGCCATGGTCATCGCCACCGCCAGTATCGCCGCGGTCAGCCCGGGACCCATATACGCCCCCGAGGGCAGTTCCACCCCGCCCGCTGCCGGCCCGTGGCCGGGGAACCGCAGCGGTGCCGCCCGGTCGTATCCGGGGGGCGGTGGCTGGTCGGAGACCGGGCTGGCGGGGTGACGGTGTCCTGGCGGTTGCGCCCGGGACACCGCCGGGGACGACCGGTGCGCAACCGGCCGGGCTGGCCGCGCGACGGTGCCGGCGGCCGGGGGGCTTCCCACGGTGAACATGCTGATGTCCGGCACGAACCCGGCCGGGGCGCGGGCCGTCCGGGCCGGTGGGCCGCCAGCCGCCGAGGCCGGTACCGGCCGGGTCGTCGGCGATGTGGGCGGGCTGGCCGGCGGCTGGCGGGCCGCGGTGCGTCCGGGCATGTCCGCCCGGCGGCGTCCGGTCCCCAGGCCGATGAGCCGGCCACCGATCACAAGAACAACCATCGTCCAGGTTAGCCACAGCAGCCCCCCGGCCATAACGCGCGCGAACCCCCCACCGGGTGGGTCACCGGCGAGCAGCGCTGTGATCCCGTCCTGGCAGCGATCCCACGCCCGCGCGGGAGACCCGGCGGTGGCAAAGGCCAGCACCGGCAGCCCGACAACGGCGATCAACAGGCCGGCGGCTCGCGCTGGCATGGGCCGCCGATGCCGGGGCCGGTGGGCAGCAGCCCGGAGCGGCCTCCCGGCCGTCCTGCGGGCTGTCCGGTTGGCCACCCTGCAACGGCCCTTCCCGTGTGGTGCGGCACCTGCCCGGACCCGGCGCGGCTCCGGCCTTCGCCGTCTTCCCGACCTCGTCTACGGTCATACCATAGTTAAAGAGAGTAAACATAGGCTACCGCGAGGAAAAGGCGCTATATGGCCGCCGCGCTCGTCTGCGCCGACCCCGCTGTGTGACCGGCCCCGTACATGGCAGGATTCCGGCCGCGCTATGTGGCAGGGGTGCGTGGTTGATCGGGTTCCGATGGGGGCTCGAGAGGGGCAGCGTCGCGTGTGCAACAGCCTTGTATTCACGGGATCGAGACTGTTGATCATTGCTGCCAGTGGGTGTCGAGGGGTGGCCGTCAGTCGTCACGTGACAGTGAGGACGACTGCTCACGGCCGGAAAGCCGGACCGCCGGGCAGGCCTCGCCTCCTCACGTGCCCCCGGGACGACCGCAGGCAGCCCGCACCGCCCCGGACGCGGCCGCGGCCTCGCCGGAGACCGGCCGGTGGTGATCCGCACATAGGCTGGGCGGACCCATCGCCGGACCTGACCTTGACCCCAGGGAGCCGCCAGTGGCCGCCGGAGTATTGATCGCGGAGAGCCTGCGCATCGGGACGGTCTTGGACGACCTGTCGCTCATCGTCCGGAAAATCCAACGGTCGGCGCCAGCGAATGTCACCGCCGACCAAGCCCCCGTCTGGACGCTGGTCTTCTTTGATGTCGCCGACGCCGAAGCTGCGGCCCTGGCCGATCAATTGAGCGAAGCTTTGGATGCGCCTGGGTGGTACGTGGACCTGCACACCGCCCAGGACAGCTTCATCGTGTTCCCTGGTCGCGTAGCCTGCTACCGGCGAGGGGACCCCCAGGGGCGCGCCGAGGCCCGGGAATACGGCCGGGCCCACGGCATCCCCGACTCACAACTCGACTGGCCAACCTGACCCTCCGACTCGCGAAGTCGCCCGCTACGTCCAGGTTCGCTGTCCACGGGCGGGATCACTCCAGGGCCAGCAGTGGCTGCACCGCGTAGCTGTGCCAAGAATTCTGACGCACGACAACTGGCACCCACTCCCAGCAACGAACGGCCCCCACTCCCACCTACATAGCCACAAGGGAAAGGGAACACGAGCCAGTCGCGTCGGCCGTCCCTCGGAGGTGGCCACCGGCGTCACTCAGCTTCCGTGTGAGGAGAGCCGTGCGTAGGCCGGGAGATCGCCGAGCAGGTCGGGCTCGGCAGTGAGGGTGATCCCGGTGGCCTGCTGGACTTGCGCCGCGACGGTGGCTGCCGCGTCGGCAAAGGATGTCGCGGTTGCTCCGTCGTCGGCTACGAGGGTGAAGTGCCTGGTCGAGATCCGGGCGCCCGTGGCGAGTCGCTGCCCGAGGGAGAAGCCTGCCGCGCTTATGAGCCAGCTGGCGCTAACGCGGGTCGTTCCGTCAGGGAAGTCGTTGACGGGGGCGCCGTCGGCGCGCAGCTGTAGCGCCATGTCCGCAGGGATGGACGGGCTGAGGAAGACGCTTCCCGCGGTGCGGCCGTCCGGGCCGCCGGTGTCGAGGATCATGCCTTTCTCCTCCCGCACGTGCCGGATGGCCGTGACGGTCTCGTCCAGGAGGACCTGCTCGCCCAAGGGAACTCCTGCCGCATCGGCCACCGCGCGATAGGTAAGGGGAGGCCCGAGCTTGCTGGGCGTGAGGGCAAACGTCACAGTGAGGATGGTCCAGCGCTTGGAGTGCTTGAAGACGCTGGTACGGTGGCCGAAGCCGCAGTGGACGGGGATCATCTCGGTTTCCTGGCGGGTGGTCCAGTCCCAGGCACGGATGTTGGCAAGGGTGTCGCTGACCTCTTGGCCGTAGGCGCCGACGTTCTGGACGGGGGTCGCCCCGACGGTCCCCGGGATGCCGGTCAGGCACTCGATCCCGGACAGCCCCTCGGCCACCATCTCGGCGACCAGGGCTTCCAGATCGTGGCCGGCCTGGACGGTGACCAGAACGCGGTCGTCGTCCTGGCTGGTGTCTAGGCGTATGCCTGTGGTGGCCATCCGGACAACGAGGCCAGGATAGCCGTCATCGGCAGCCAGGAGGTTGCTGCCGGCCCCGATGACCCTTGGCGCGCTCCCCGCACGACCGGCGGCGACGACGAGTTCGGGAAAGTCGTCAGGGTCGTCGAGGACGGCCACTTCCCGGGCGGGGCCACCGAGGCGCAGCGTGGTCAGCGAGGCGAGTGGGACGTTCGTGGTCAGCCGCATGAACGGGGTCTCCTCGTGCCCTCGGAGCGTGACCTTTAGTGGCCCCAGGCTACGCGTGGATGCGGTCCGCGACCCTGTGGGCGGCCTCGATGGCCTGGCTCGCCGTTGACGCGGTGAGGGCGGTACGCAGCTCGGCGAGGCGGCTGCGGACGCGGCCAGAGTCTTGTCCGGCGGTCAGGGCGAGTGCCTGATCGGTGGCCTGGACCGCGCCATCTGGCTGGCGGGTGAGCAGCATGGCCTGGGCGAGGGATACCCCGTGCAGCAGGCGGTTGCGCGGCTGGCTGTGCCCGAACAGTCGCAGTCCGTCGTGCAACAGCGGGATGGCCTGCTCCGGCCGTCCCGCTTCCAGCCAGGAGCGGCCAGCGTCGGCGACGAGGACTGCCTCGGTCACCCAGTACGTCCATAAGGGCGGTGGGATTGGCGAAGCGGCTTGTGCGCTGAGCAGGCTGGCGGCCTCGTCAAGCGCCTGCGCGCACTCAGCGGTCGAGCCGCTGGAAGCGTGGGCACGGGCCTCGCGGCTTGCGAGTAGCGCGGCGGTGACCGGGCTGACGTGTCCTGCGGACCGCTGGCGAGCCATCCGGATCAGCCTGACGGCGTTCGCGGGTGAGTTCATCCACAGAGCGAGGTAGCTGAGGCACGAGACGACGGCGGCGGCGAGTTCGTGGCTCCGGTAGCGAGTTTTGGCCCCATTATCCGACGAGATCCGGACCCACTTGGCGATCTTCAGGCCCCTTGATCTCCGACGAGATCTGGCCCCACCCGGAGCCCTCCTCGCTGGCGAGTGTGGTCCTCGCTCGCCGCAGGTCCAGGTCGTTCGTCCTCGCTTCGCTCCGGGCGCTCCACCTGGACCTGCGGCTTCGTCGAGGACCGGATCGGCAGCTACGAGGAGGCCGGAGATCTCCGCCCCAGCCGTGACACGGCACGGGTGGGGCCAGAAGTCGTCGGAACTCGTTTCCCGATCAAGAAGGGTGGGGCCGCGTCTCGTCGGAAGGTGGGGCCAGGGGAAACGCTCATAGCCAAGTTCGGTGTCCGCGGCTGCGTGGGCGAATCGCAAGGCTGCCAAGAGGTAGCGCTGGCCAAGCGCCTGCTGGCCCAGGTCTGTGGCCACCCATCCGGCGAGCTGAGCCAGCTGCGCCAGCACGCGGAACAGGGCGGTACCGGTCTCCCGGTCGTAGGAGGCGGTGCTGGCCAGGCTGGCGGTCCAGCGCAGGTCGTGCTTGATCCAGTCCAGCAGCATCGGCCCGCCCTGGACGTCGTCGAGATGCCGCAGTTGGCGGACACGGTCGGCGAGCACGGTCACCATCTCGCCGTCGACCGCGTTGCCGTTCGCCCGCGATGGCTGCGCCGTGGTCGGGGCGGTGAACCAGTCGACCACGGGTGCGATCGCCACCGGGCCTGGTACGGGGAGCAGGAGGGATGCGGTGGGCCTGCTGATGAGGTCCGCGCAACGGCCGGCTCCGTCGGCTGTCCATGGGAGGTTGAGCCCGGAATGCGCGGAGATCGCGGTCGCCTGTGTCCGCGTGCCGGGCCAGAGCTGCCAGGGTGTGACGTGCTCACCAAGCGCGCGGCTGAGCGTGAGCGCGGCCAGTTCTGGCAGGGTGCCTCGCGGGGTCCCGCCCTGCAGCCAGTGGTAGGGGGCCTTCGGGCTGACGACCTCCTTGTTCGCCGTCTTGTTGATTTCCCGGGCCAGGCGCTCGGGTGCCCACTCCAGTCGTTCGAGGCATTCCCGCAGTAGCCCGGGTCCCGTGAACTCGCCCATCACATCCCTCCCGGCAAGGCACCTACCCGCTCAGGGTGTCCTAGCGAAACGGTCCGCGCTGCCAGAAGGGCGGCGTCCTGGCGATTCTGACCATTCTGACCGCCAGTTGACCTTCCTGACCGTGCAGCGGGCTGTTCGTGGGGCCCGGCCGGTAGTGGGCTAAGGGCATGCCCACCTCGTCAGGCGCCGACCGGCTGTGCTGCCCCTTGCTCCAGATAGGCTGCCCGGCCAGCCGCGCGAGCCTCGATCGCCGTGTGTACCCGGCGGGCGAGGCGTGGGATGAGCAGGCCGTCGAGCTCCTCGCGGTCGCGGAACGCGAACTCACCGATCTCGGTGCCGTCCACGCGGACCGCGGCGATCTGCCGATGGGACAGTTGACCGCCGTCGAAGACAAACAACAGCTTGTCGCCTTCGGCGGGATGCGGCGCCCAGTCCACGACGAGGAGCGCGCCGACCGGCAGGCGAACGCCAAACTCTTCGATGACCTCCCGCAGCGCCGCCGCCGCGGGCCTTTCGCCCGGCTGCACGTAGCCGCCCGGGATGTCCCACAGAGGCTTGTAGGTCGACTCCACCAGCATGACCCGGTCCGCGCCGTCGAAGTACAGCACCCCGGACGCGATTCGCGGGCGGGCGAACTCGTCACCGCCATCAGCCACAGGTCCGACAGTAGTCATCCCGGAGCCGCGGGGGCCTTCACGGCCACCGCCTGGAACCCGCAATGATCCCGCAGGCGAGCTTTCCGCCTATCAGGAACTTGTGCCCTTTCCCGGTAGCTGGCAGCACGAGGCGGGCGGACGCGGGGGTCGCGGCGGTGCCCTGGCGCAGCTCGGTTGAGCTGGGTCTGCTTCCCTCCGCGGTCACGCGCGCCCGCCGCGAGGCCCGCGAGGTCCTGCGGGAGTGGAACGTTTACGTAGACAGCGAAACAGCCGAACTGCTCATTTCCGAACTGGTCACCAACAGTCTGGAGGCCGTCTGGTCTACCGGAGGCGGCCAACCGGTCTCGCTGGTCCTGTCTGCGAGCGAAACCCTGCTCACGATCAAGGTCTGGGACAGTAGCCCGTGCGCGCCCACGCCGGGCGAGTGGGAGGCGGAGGTGCCACCGCTCGACGGGGAGAACGGCCGCGGCCTGTTCCTGGTCAGCGTCCTGAGCGCGGGCTGGGGCTGGTACCCGACGAGCAGCCCGGCAGGAAAGGTCACCTGGTGCCAATTACTCCAGGTCCCTGCCCATTCACAACGGAGCGGGCAGTCAGAGGGCCGCCCGGGAGCGTCGCGGAAGGTGGCATGGAAAAGGCGCTGATCACAGGCGTGGCCGGCTTCATCGGCTCGCACCTCGCGGCCGCATTGCTGCGCCAGGGCTGGTCCGTAACGGGCCTGGACAGCAGGTCCGCGGCCAGCGACCCGGTCGCCGGCGAGAACCTGGCGGTCCTTACCGGCGATCCCCGCTTCCAGTTCGTGCGAGCAGACGTCACTGTCAGTGATCTAATGATCCTTTCCGAGGGCGTCCATGCCGTCTTCCATCTCGCCGCTCTCGCGGGTGTGCGGAGGTCGTGGGGGGATCGGTTCGGTGACTACCTGTCCTGCAACGTCCTGGGCACCCAACGGTTGCTTGAGGCATGCGCCGCCGCGGACGTGCCCCGCCTGGTGTTCGCGTCATCGTCGAGCGTCTACGGTCAGGGCGGCGGCAAGCCATCGCGGGAGGACGACCAACTGCTGCCGCTGTCGCCGTACGGGGTGTCGAAGCTCGCAGCCGAGCGGCTGTGCCTCGCATACGCGCGCCAGCGGCACGTGGCGACGAGCGTCATCGCGCTGCGGTACTTCAGCGTCTACGGACCCCGGCAGCGGCCCGACATGGCGTTCAGCCGGATCATGCGCGCCGCGGTGTCGGGGCGGACGATGTCGCTGTACGGGACAGGCGCGCAGCGGCGCGACTTCACCTACGTCTCGGACGTCGTCGCCGCCACGATCGCCGCCGCGACCACGGACGCGCGGGCCGAGGTCGTCAATGTTGCCTCCGGGCGCAGCGTGCCGCTGTCGGCGGCACGCAGGGCCATCAGCCGGTTCGTGGACACCGACGTACCCGCGCAGCGGCGGGTTGCGCAGCCCGGGGACGTCGAGGCGACGACCGCCGACCTGACCAAGGCCACGGAACTGCTCGGCTACCAGCCGCAGGTGGACCTCGAGGAGGGGCTGCGCCGGCAGTGGGAGTGGATTGCCGGAAAGGACCGTCCTGCGGCCCTGGCGATGACGGAGGCGGTCAGATGACGCTCGCGCTCGCCGCCGGCTCGGCCAGCGAACTGTTCGCCCGCGCCTGCCACGCGGTCCTGGCTGTCGGGCAGCCGGTCGCGCCGCGCGGCATGCCGACGCTCGAGGTGCTCGGCGCGAGCCTGACGCTGACCGACCCGCGCCGCAGGTTGGTGGACGTGCCCCCGGCACGGGTGATCAATCCGGCGTTCGCCGTCGCCGAGGCGATGTGGATCGTGTCCGGCTCGGACGACCCGTGGATCTACCTGTACAACGAGCGGCTGACCGACTACGCCGATGACGGCCGCCTGATGGGAGCCTACGGGCCGCGGATGCGCCGGTGGCACGGCACCACCGACCAACTCGCCCTGGCCCGGCAGGCCCTGACCGACGACCCCGAGACCAGGCGCGCCGTCATCCAGCTGTATGACCCCGCGGCCGACGCACGCGGCTACAAGGACGTCCCATGCACGCTCGGCTACCGGTTCTTCTTGCGTGACGGTCTTCTCCACATGCACACCACGATGCGCAGCCAGGACCTGTGGCTCGGCTTCTGCTACGACATCTTCACCGCCACCATCCTGCAGGAACTCCTCGCCGGATGGCTCGGCACGGGCCTGGGCAGCTACCGGCTCAGTATCGACTCGCTCCACCTATACGCCCACGACATGCCCAAGGCGCAGCAGATCCCCGCGGATGCGGACCCGGGCCCGCAGATGACGCCTCTGGCCGTCCCGTGGCAAACGCTCGACGACGTACTCGCCCAGGTCATCGCGGGTACGGCGCTGGCCGGCCCGGGTCTGGCGGAGTTCGCGTGCGTGCTTGCCAGCTACCGGGCGCGCAAGGGCGGGGACCTGGCAGGGGCCGGCGCTCTAGCGGCCGGCCATGACGGCCCGCTGGCCACCGCGCTGCGCCGCTGGTATCAGCGCGCCGACCGGGCCCGCCACATCGCGCAGGAGCCCCGCCGATGAGGACAAACAACCAGCTGGCCGTGCTCGGCCTGTGCTCCTTCACCCACGACTCGGCCGCAGCCCTCGTCGTCGGCGGGCGGCTCACCGGGATGGCCGAGGAAGAGCGGCTCTCCGGTGTCAAGCACACTCGTGCGTACCCCGCTGGCGCCGTACGGTGGCTGCTCGATGACGCGGGCCTGACCCCGGCCGATGTCGACATCGTCGCCTACAACTTCGCCGGAGCGCGGTACCTGGCCGGGCTCGTGGACACCCCCAGCCACCTGATGCGGCCCGCTACCCGCCCGCGCGCCCTGGCCCGCGCCGCGAGTCTCGCCGTCATCCACCACCGGTACCGGCACCGTGTGCGTACCCTGGGGAGCCTCTTCCCGAACGCCCGGGTGCGCCCTGTCCCGCATCACGTGGCGCACGGCATGTACGCGTTCGCCGCATCGGGGTTCCGCGAGGCCGCGGTCCTCATCATCGACAGCCTCGGCGAGACCGCCACAACCTCCATTGGCTCCGGCATCGCCCTCCCGGCCGGCGACATCCGGTACCAGATCAGGAAATCGGTCCGGGACCCTGCGTCGCTCGGCTACGCCTACGGAGCCGTCACAGCGCACCTCGGCTGGCGTCGCGGTGACGAGGAGGGCACCGTCATGGCCCTGGCCGCGACCGGCGACCCGGCACGCTTCCGCGACCTGTTCGCCCGCGCGATCCGGCTGACACCGACCGCGTTCGCACTCGATCCCAGCCTGTTTCCGCTGCGGGTGCTTCGGCACGGCTGGCCGCGCGTCACCCCCGCCTTCGCCGCTGCCACCTGCCCCCCGCGCGGCCCCGACGAGGCAGTGACCCAAGTGCATGCGGACGTCGCTGCGGCTCTGCAGGAGCGCACCGAACAGGTCATGGTCCACCTGGCCAACCGCGCGCAGGCGGTGACCGGGGCGCGGCGGCTCTGCCTGGGCGGCGGTGTCGCGATGAACTGCGTCGGGATCGGCAAGATCCTCCAAAGCGGGCGGTGGGACGAGGTCTACGTGCCCCCTGCTCCTGGCGACTCGGGCACACCGGTCGGTGCCGCGCTGGCCGCCTACCGGGAGGTCGCCGGCGCCGTTCCCGGTGGCCTGGTCCGCTCCTGCTATCTCGGTCCTTCCTACGCGGACTTCACATCGCCGCAGGCGCCAGCGCCGGGGCTGACCACACAGCAGGTCGATGACCCGGCCCGCTTCCTAGCCAAACAACTGGCGGCAGGCAAGATCGCCGGGCTGTTTCAGGGCAGGCTCGAGGCAGGGCCGCGGGCACTGGGCAATCGTTCGATCCTCGCCTCGCCGCTCATCCCGAACATCGCCGAGCGGTTGAACGCGGCAGTGAAGTTCCGCGAACCGTTCCGCCCGTTCGCCCCGGTGGTCCTGGCCGAGCACGCAGCCGAGTACTTCTGCCTCGGCCAGGCAAGCCCGTACATGTCGATCGCCGTGCCCGTCACCAGGCTTGCCCGGGACCGGGTTCCCGCCGTCGTTCACGCCAACGGGACCGCCCGCGTGCAGACCCTGACACGGGAGGACAACCCGTTCCTGGCGGACGTGCTCGCCCACTTCAGCGCCCTGACCGGTGTCCCCATGCTGATCAACACCTCACTCAACGTGAAGGGCAAGCCGATCAGCGGCACGCCACAGATGGCCATCGAGTGCCTGGCGTCCAGCGGCATGGATGGACTGCTGCTCGACGGCGGCTGGTGGGTGACGACGTGAGAATCGGCTACAGCTTCTGGGGGTTCCTCGGCCCCGGTATCGCCGACACCCCCGACGGCGGTCGGAGCCATCGCCGCCCCCTCATCGACGGACTGCTCTCCCGCGGGCACGAGGTCGTCTTCCTCCAGCGCGACCGCGACCTGCACGAGGCGGGCGACGACCTGCGCGACCGCTACCTCTGGGACAACGGGCTACCCGCCATCGACGCGCTGTTCCTGGAATGGCGCTGGCCGGTGCCCGACCGTAACACGACGACCTGCGGCAGCCCGGGGCACACCTGCGACCTGCACCGCCAAGACCAACTCGTCGCGCACTACACGGCCTGGCGCAAGGTCCCGACGATCATCTGGGACAAGGACCTGCAGATGACGGCCAACTCGCCGCTGCGATCGCTGCCAAACGTCACGACATGCGAGGCTGCTCTACGGCCCAGCCCTGGCGCGGAAAGCCTCCTATTCCCCGTCACCGACACAGCACTCGACAACGCCGACCCCGCCACCTTGGCGGCGCTGCCCCGACGCCTGCCGCTGGTCTACGTCGGCAACCAGTACGACCGCGACGAGGCGTTCAGCGAGTACTTCGCACGCGCCGCCGCACGCGTCCCGCATCGGGTAGCCGGGAAGTGGACGCGCACCGCCGACTGGCCGCACGTGGACTTCACTGGCCGCTGCGCCTTCCCCGAGGTGCGGGAACTGTACGAGTCGGCGCTGGCCACGGTCCTGCTGCTGCCCGACCGCTACGCACGCGCGGGCCAGATGACACAGCGCCTATTTGAGTCAGTCCTTGCTGGCTGCCTGCCTATTACACCCGCCGTGCTTCCGTACGCCGCGGCCTTCACGCCCCCGGCACTCCACGCGGCGACGGGCGACGCTGTGCTCGGTCGGATCCGCGAGTTGCAGGGCATCGCGGGAACGGCCAGGCACCCGGCCCTCATCGCCGAGTGCGTCGGGATGCTCGACATCTTCCGGCTCTCCCGCCAACTGGTCACCATCGACCGCATCCTGGAGAGACTCACCGATGACAATTCCGCCTGTCCGTCCCCTCGACTGCCGGCTGCTCGTCATTAGGGTCAGAGGCTGTGGACCGGATCGCCATCATGGGCTGCGGGGGGAGCGGGAAGTCCCACCTAGCCCGCGCGCTCGGCGCCGCGCTCGGCATCGCGCCCGTGCATCTGGACGCCCTGTACTACGACGCCGGCTGGAAGCCGCTCGACAAGGACACGTTCGCGGACCTGCAGCGCGACCTCGTCACCGCACCCCGGTGGATCATCGACGGCAACTATGCCTCCAGTCTGCCCATCAGGCTTCAGACCGCCGACACGGTCATCTTCCTGGACCTGTCCGGCTGGACCTGCCTATGGGGAATCCTGCAACGGCGGCTCCGGCACGGCGGCGGCCAGCACCAGACGATCGGCGTCTACGACCGGATCACCTGGGACTTCGTCCGCTACATCATCAGCTACCGGCGAACGATGGCTCCCCGCGTCCGGACCCTGATCGCCGAACACGCCGAGGATGCCCAGGTCGTCATCCTGCGCAGCCGCCGTGCCGCGCGCCGCTACCTCGCCCTGGTGCCGCTTCCCTCCGCGGCCAGGGCAGTCACCGACGATGAGGAACGCGACTAGCCCCTTCACCGACATCGGGCAGGTCCGCGGCCCGCTGTACGCGTCGGCAGACCGGATCGGCCGCCGGACCGGCGCCCTGCACCGCGCCCGCGCCAGCGGGCGGCACGCCGCCGAGGTCATCGCCGACCTCGCGGCGGCGGCTGTCCCGTCGGGCGCACCGGTGATCGCGGACATCGGTTGCGGGCGGGGCACGACCACCTGCCTACTCGCTGCGCGGCTCCCACGAGCGCGGATCGTCGCGATCGACCTGTCGGCGGCCCTTCTGGTCACCGTTAGGAGCCGGCTTCCCGCCGGGGCCGGGGCGGGCGCGGCCCGCGCGGACTTCCACCGGCTCCCGCTCGGGGACGGGGCCTGCAACTTGGCCGTCGCCGCGTTCTGCCTCTACCACTCGCCCTCACCCGAGCGGGTCATCGCCGAGATCGCGCGCTGCCTCGCGCCGGACGGGACAACGATCATCGCGGTGAAGTCGGTGGACAGCTACCAGGAACTCGACCGATTGATGGCGGCATCGGGGTTGGTACCTGATGCACCCAGCCGGCCAAGCCTGTACGAAACCGCCCACAGCGCGAATATCGCGCACCTCGCCGCCACGAGCCTCGAGATCCGACAGGTCATCAACCACAACCACACGTTCGTCTTCCCCACCCTCGCCGACATCGCCGAATACCTGGCAACCTCACCGAAGTACGGGCTGCCTGCCTGCCTCACCAGCGACCCAGCCGTTCTTGCCGCCGAGCTGCGCCGCCGGCTGCCCGACGAGCCCTTCACGATGACATCAGTCGTCACCTACCTGGTTGCCGTGCAAGCGGCGGCGACACCATGAGCGCGCACTACCTCAAGCACTATTCGGACCAGGCCACCCGGCTGCGCGCCCTAGACAACTACGCCTGGCTAGGCGGCATGAGACCCCACGTCCGTCTGCCCCGACTCCTGCCGATCTTGGATGGGGAGCACCTGCGCTTCGAGTACGTCGAGGGCCACCACGCCATCCCGAAGGACCTACACGTGCTCGCTACTTACCTGGGTGACATGCACGGCGCGGCCTTCGACAGGGAGCTGCACCAGGCACGGCTACGCAGGCCATACCGGACACGGGCCGGCCACACATTGCCCGGCTTCCCGAGCAGGCGGATGGACGCCGTGGCCCGGGAGCTGGGGGCGGGTCGGGTTATCGGCACCCAGCTGACCACCCACCAGGCACAAAACCTGATCATGGGCGCGGATGGCCCAGCAACGTTCTACAAGGACGCCAACCCGAGGAACTTCATCGTCACCCCAGCCGGGGACCCGGTGACGATCGACTTCGACGACCTGACCCTCGCCCCGTTCGGCTATGACCTCGCCAAACTCGTCGTCACCCTTGCCACGACGCACGGCCCCATTCCCGCCGCGGAAATCGCTGCCGCGCTCGGCGTCTACAACACAGCCGCCGCCCGGCACCGCCAAGCCCTGCCCCGCGTCACATGGGAAGAGCTGATGAGCTGGGCGGAGATACACCACATCCTCACCAGCCGGTACGCCGCGGACGGGCGCTACCCCTACCGCTGGGACCAGACCCGGCCAGCCGCATGCCCGCCAGGAGACCGCACATGGCCGTGATCACCACTCTCATCCTCACCCGACATGGCGAGGCCCACTGCAACGTCGCCCGGATCGCGGGCGGCGATCGCGCCTGCACCGGCCTGACCAAGCGTGGGCGACAGCAGGTGGAACTGCTCGCCCGCCGACTGCGCGCCGAGGAGCCCTGCGACGTGCTGTACACGACCTCCCGGCGCCGCACCCAGGAATCAGCGGGCATCCTCTCCGACGCGCTCGATCTGCCCATCCACGTGGAACGAGACCTCACCGGCCCGCACCACGGCGACGCGGACGGCCGTCCCTGGGACGAGATCAAGACGGCCTTCGGCGGGCCCCCACAGTCCGATCCCGACCGGCCCTACGCGCTCGGCGCGGAGACATGGAACCAGTACTTAACCCGCGCCAGCGCCGCCTTGGCCGCCGTCGTCCACCGCCACCACGGGCAGCGCATCCTCCTCGCCGGACACGGCGAGACGACCGACGCAGCCGCCCTGCTATTCCTCAGCCTGGCACCCGGCTTCTGCACACGGATCGGGTTCGAGACCAGCCACGCGGCCCTCTGTT
>NZ_CEVIVC010000050.1:27827-33952 GCF_982290645.1 Protofrankia sp. CiP1_Cm_nod4 | reverse complement strand
ATCACGGCCCTTCCGGAATCCCGGCCCGCCCGACCGGGAGAACCGCCAGGCCAGATCGGACTCACGCAGGACGAATCCAGGGCGTACCTGCATGGGTGGGTAGGCCATTCTCCCATGGTGGCCCATCCTGGCGGCCGGGATTCCGGAAGGGCCGTGATCATAGCCACGGTCCGGGTGACCGGCCTGGCCGCCGGCTCATCCATGCGACCTTTGTATCGAGGCCGGCCCGGGTCGCGACTGCCGCGGCCGATGTGGGTATGACCGGCCATGAGCTGCTGATTTATCAACGATCGCGCACCATAGTGTCCCGCGTTACGCTCGAAAACAGCCACGGCGGGAGGGTTCCGGCATGACTACCAGGGGAGGACCCGCGTCCACTGTGAAGCGTCCGCATCTTGACGATCTTCTTGGCGGGCTCCTCGACGCCGGTACGTGGCGGTGCTGGGACCGCGCCCCCGAACAGCCCGCGCTGAGCGCCGCCTACGGCCAGGACCTGGCGCGGGCCAGTGAACGCAGCGGCGCGGACGAGGCGATCCGCACCGGCGAGGGCCATGTGGGCGGCCACCGGGTCGCGGTCGTGGCCAGCGAGTACGGCTTTCTCGGCGGCAGCGTCGGGATGGCCGCGGCCCGCCGGGCCACGGCCGCGATCAGACGGGCCACCGCGCAGCGGCAGGCCCTGCTGGCCCTGCCCGCCAGCGGCGGCACCCGCATCCACGAGGGCACCCCCGCCTTCCTCCAGATGCTGACGATCAGCAGCGCCATCGCCGAGCACCGGGCGGCGGGCCTGCCCTACCTTGTCTACCTGCGCCATCCGACGACCGGGGGCGTGCTCGCGTCCTGGGCCTCCCTCGGGCATGTCACGTTCGCCGAGCCGGGGGCGCTGGTCGGCTTCCTCGGGCCCCGAGTCGTCGAGGCGCTCACCGGCACGGCGCTCGGGCCGGACGCGCAGAGCCCCGAGACGCTGCGCCTGGCCGGCCTGGTGGACGCCCTCGTCACCCCCGAGGAGCTGCGGGAGAGCATCCAGCGGGTACTCAACGTCGTCGCGGGTGGCGGCGCTGCCGCTCCCCCGGGGCACGGCCCGGGGCACAACGACGTGGCGGGCCCGCCGGCCGGGCCGGCTGGCTCGGGGCCGTTCAGGATCACGTTGCCCGGTTCCCGGCCGGCTCGCAGCGGGCGGGATCCGTGGATGTCGGTGCTGGCCACCCGCGCGCCCGACCGTCCCGGCCTGCGCGAGTTCCTGGCGGTGGCCAGCGATGTCACACTGCTCGGCGCATCCAGCCTGGGCCGGGGTGTCAGCCAGGGGACGGACACGTCCGGTACGCCGATCGTCACCGCACTCGCCCTGCTGCGGGGGACGCCCTGCGTCGTCATCGGGCAGGACAGGTCGGCCCAGTGGCATCGGCGTATCGGCGTGGCCGATCTCGACGCGGCCCGGGACGCGGTGCGCCGGGCCGCTGACCTGCGGCTGCCGATCCTCACCGTCATAGACACCCCGGGCGCGGAGCTGTCGGAGGCGGCCGAACGCCACGGGATCGCCCCGGCGATCGCGCGTTGCCTGGCGACGTTGCTGACAACGCCGGTACCGACGGTGAGCGTGCTGCTCGGGCAGGGCACGGGCGGCGCCGCGCTCGCCCTGCTGCCGGCGGACACGGTCATCGCCGCCGAGGACGCCTGGCTCGCCCCGCTGCCGCCCGAGGGCGCCTCGGTGATCATGTATCGGGACGTCGGCCACGCCGCCGGCATGGCCCGCGGGCTGCGGATCACCGCCCACGATCTTCAGCGGCTGGGCGCGGTCGACCTGGTCCTGCCCGTCCCGGACGGCGGTGTGGACGGCGGCCCGAAGACGGCGGCGGACGTCCGCGGGTGGGTGGCCGGTCTCGCCGAGACCGCCGCCGCGTGCCTGCGCGCCGCCGTGGGGCTGGACCCGGCGACGAGGCTGGCGGCCCGCCGCGACCGCCATGACCAGCTGACGCCGTAACCTGACGCACCCGCGCGCCCACGAACGGCCCCGGCCCCGGACGGGGCCGGCTTCCTGGGCGTGGCCGGCCGCCCGGGCTCAGGAAGCCGGCCACGCTCAGGCGGGGGCCGGTCCGGGGCCGAGCCGGGGATCAGCCCAGGGCGATGTTGACGATCCGGCCGGGGACCACGATCAGCCGTTTCACCGTCCGGTCCGCGGTGTGCCGCGCGTACTCCTCGTGGCCGGCCACCAGATCGCGGACGGTCTGCTCGTCGGCGTCCGCGGGGACGTCGACGGTGAACCGTACCTTGCCGTTGACCTGCACCGGCAGCGTCACCGTGGACTCCGCCGCCAGCGAGGCGTCCCCCCGCGGGAAGGGGTGCCAGGCGAGCGAGCCGTCGTGGCCCAGCCGCGACCACAGCTCCTCGGCGATGTGCGGGGCCAGCGGCGCGACCATGAGGACCAGCGCCTCGGCGAGCGCGCGGGGCAGCCCGCCCGAGCCGCCGTAGCGCTTGCTGACGAAGTTGGTCAGCTCGATCAGGCGGGCCACCGCGGTGTTGAAGCGCAGGCCCGCGTAGTCCGCGTGGACGGCGAGGATCGTGCGGTGCAGCGCCCGGGTGGCCTCGGCGTCCGGCTCGGCGTCGGAGACGGCCGCCGTGCCGGTCGCCTCGTCGACGAGGTTGCGCCACAGCCGTTGCAGGAAGCGGTGGGAGCCGACGATGTCGTCGGTGTGCCAGGGCCGGTCCGCGTCCAGCGGGCCCATGGCCATCTCGTAGACCCGCAGGGTGTCCGCGCCGAAGCTGTCGTACATCTCGTCCGGGCTGACGCTGTTCTTCAGGCTCTTGCCCATCTTCCCGGAGCGCCGGTTCACCGGCTCGCCGTCGTGGGTGAACCCGCCGTCGCCGGTGCGGACGACCTCGGCCGCGGGCACGTACATGCCGCGGGCGTCGGTGAACGCGTCCGCCTGGATGTAGCCCTGGTTGAACAGCCGCTTGAACGGCTCCTTCGTCGAGACCAGCCCCAGGTCGTAGAGGACCTTGTGCCAGAACCGCGCGTACAGCAGGTGCAGGACGGCGTGCTCGACACCGCCGACGTAGAGGCCCACGCCGCCGTCGCCGGGCGGGCCGTCGGGGGTGTGCATCCAGTAGCGCTCGACCTCGGCGTCGACGAAGCGCTCGCTGTTCGTCGGGTCGAGGTAGCGCAGGTAGTACCAGCAGGAGCCGGCCCACTGCGGCATGGTGTTGGTCTCGCGCCGGTACGTCTTCGGCCCGTCGCCCAGGTCGAGGGTGACGGTGGCCCAGCCGGTGACCCGTGCCAGCGGGGGGACCGGGTCGCTGACGTCGTCGTCGGCCGTGGCCGTCGGCCGGAAGTCGGTCATCTCCGGCAGGGTGACGGGCAGCAGTTCGTCCGGGAGCGCGACCGGCAGGCCGTCGTCGTCGAAGACGACCGGGAAGGGCTCGCCCCAGTAGCGCTGCCGGGAGAACAGCCAGTCCCGCAGCCGGTAGGAGCGGGCGGCGCGGCCCGCGCCGACGTCCTCCAGCCAGCGGACCGTCGTCTTGATCGCGTCCGGCTTCGACAGCCCGACGAGGGACGGCGCCGCACCCGGCGCCGAGAGGTACTCTCCCTCCCCGGCGAAGGCGGCCGGCCAGGTGTCCGCCGCCGCGCCCGCGGGCACTCCGTGTTCGGTGCGCCAGTCCTCGCTCGGCGCGAGCACAGCAGGGACGGGCAGGCCGAACTGCCGGGCGAAGGAGAAGTCGCGCTGGTCGTGCGCGGGAACAGCCATGATCGCGCCGGTCCCGTACCCCATCAGGACGTAGTCGGCGAGGAAGACCGGGATATCGCTGCCGGTGACCGGGTTGGTGACGTACGCGCCGGTGAAGACGCCGGTGCGCGGGACCTCGTCGGTGCCGCGCTGACGGTCGCCCAGGCGGGCGGCGTACTCCCGGTAGGCGGCCACGGCCGCCCGCGGCGTCCAGGCTGCCCGGTCCGGCGCCGGGACGCTGTTGTCGGCTCCCGGGGCGGCACCGGCGGCGTCCCGCGGCTCGGTGCCCGGGGTGAGGGGCGGGTCGGTGAACGTCCAGTTGACGGGGGTGTCCGGCGGCCAGGTCCGCGCGGTCAGCGTGTCGACGAGGGGGTGCTCGGGGGCGAGCACCATGAAGGTGGCGCCGGCCAGGGTGTCGGGACGGGTGGTGAACACCTCGACGCGGACGTCGGAGCCGGCCGCGGGGAACTCGACCGTGGCGCCATCGCTCGGCCCGATCCAGTTCCGCTGCATCTGCTTGATGGAGTCCGGCCAGTCGACCAGGTCCAGGTCGGCGATCAGGCGCTCGGCGTAGGCGGTGATCCGCAGCACCCACTGGCGCAGCGGGCGGCGGAAGACCGGGTAGTTGCCGATGTCGCTGCGCCCGTCGGCGGTGACCTCCTCGTTGGCGAGCACCGTGCCGAGGCCGGGGCACCAGTTGACCAGCTGCTCGGAGATGAAGGCCAGCCGGTAGCCGTCCACGACCTGCCGGCGTTCGGTCGGGCCGAGCGCCGGCCAGGGCCGGTTGTGCGGGTTGGCGCTGCCCTTGGGGACGCGGGTGCCGGCGGCGAACTCGGCGACCAGCTCGTCGATCGGGCGGGCGCGGTCGGCCTGGTCGTCGTACCAGCTGTTGAAGATCTTCAGGAAGATCCACTGTGTCCAGCGGTAGTACGCCACGTCCGTGGTGGCGATCTCGCGGCGGGTGTCGTGGCCCAGCCCCAGCCGGCCGAGCTGGCGCCGCATGTTGTCGATGTTGGCTTCGGTGGTGACCCGCGGGTGCTGCCCGGTGTTGATGGCGTACTGCTCGGCCGGCAGGCCGAAGGCGTCGTAACCGAACGGGTGCAGGACGTTGTAGCCGGTCATCCGCAGGTAGCGGGCGAACACGTCGGTGCCGATGTACCCGAGCGGATGCCCCACGTGCAGGCCGCTGCCGGACGGGTAGGGGAACATGTCCATGACGAAGAACGGCGGCCGTCCGGCGACCTCGTCGAAACCGTCCGACAGCGGGCCCCGCGGGTTGGGGGAGTGGAACGTCCCCCGCCGCGACCACGCCTGCTGCCAGCGGCGCTCGATCTCGCCGGCGAGCCGGGCGTCGTAACGGAACGGCAGGTCCACGGCTCCGGCCGCGCCGCCTGTGACCGGCTCAGCGTCCACCGGCCGGGTGTCATCTTCACGCCCGGTGACGGTGTGGCCGGCGGCAGCGTCCCTGGTGTCCCGCGCGCCGGCGTCCCGCACGGCGTTGCCGTTGGTGCCGCTGTGCTCGACACGGCTGTGCTCGGTACTGCTGGTCATCTCTCATCATCCTCAGGTCAACCCGACCCGACCCGTCCCGCGGACCCTGCGGGAATCCGCGGATCACGACAGCGGAACCAGCTGTGCTGGCTCATGGCAGGCACACGCGGATGGTGTCGATCGTTGGTTCGAGCCTATCCGGAGCCTGTGAACCGGGGCTGGCAGGCCGGGCCGGAAGGCCCGGAAGGTATGGTGCCCGCCAGCGGGTACGAGAGCCGAAGGTACCGGACGCAGGCCAGGCCGATGCCGGCCGCGATCAGGTGGCCGGCGGCGGTGAAGTCGCGGGTGCGGACCGCGGCGAGGACGAGCGGCGCCAGCAGGCCGCCGACCAGCGGCCACCGCCGGTGCGCCCGTGCCGTGGCGGCGAGCACCGTGGCACAGGCGATCAGGCCATAGCTGGCGCCGACGTCGACGGCCTCGGTGACATGCCCGCCGACAAGCCCGGCACGTTGGCCCAGCAGCAGCCCGCCGGCGACGAGCAGGCTCGCTCCGACATGCCCGGAGGCGAACACGCCGAGTGCCGGTCGGGGGCCGGCCACCCGTTCCAGCGGCGCGAGCAGCGCCGCCACCGCGGCGGCCGTCTGCGGGAACGTGCCCCTTTCGAGCCAGAACGCGCTGGCCACCAGCACGTACAGCGGGCGGCTGCGCAGCCCCGCGAGGTTGGTGGACCGGCTGCGCAACAGGCGCTGGTAGGCGTCCTGGTCGAGCCGGTGGACGACCGCGAGCACGGCCGAGGTGACGCTCAGGACGCAGAGATAGGCCATGGCCAGGGGCGCGGCCCGCCAGGCCCGGGCCAGCGGGTCGTCCCGGCTTGCGGACGCCGTCCGCCGTACCCGCGGCCAGGTCCGCGGCAGC
>NZ_CEVIVC010000050.1:7177-27796 GCF_982290645.1 Protofrankia sp. CiP1_Cm_nod4 | reverse complement strand
GGACCGGGACCTGGACCGGGACCTGGGCCGGGACCTGGCCGTAACCGCGCCCGGGACAGCGCGATCTGTAAGTAGGACGCGGTTTGTGGGTGAGAAGACGCGGAATGTAAGTAGGGCGGCGCGGAGGTCGCCCTGCAGGTCACCATCCGGTCGACTGGCACCATAAAAGGTTCCAAGCGCCCACGGCCCGCTGAACTTCCCGACGGCGGGATGCTGGGTACATGCCGAACCGTCTAGCCGAGCAGACCTCGCCGTACCTCCTCCAGCACGCCGACAACCCGGTCGACTGGTGGCCCTGGGGGCCGGCGGCCTTCGCCGAGGCCACGGCCAGGGACGTGCCCGTCCTGCTGTCCGTGGGGTACGCGTCCTGCCACTGGTGCCATGTGATGGCGCACGAGTCGTTCGAGGACCCGGACACCGCGGCGATCATGAACGAGCACTTCGTCAACATCAAGGTCGACCGGGAGGAGCGGCCCGACGTCGACGCCGTCTACATGGACGTCACCGTCGCCCTCACCGGCCATGGCGGCTGGCCGATGACGGTGTTCCTCACCCCGGCCGGGGAGCCGTTCTTCGCCGGCACCTACTTCCCGCCGGTGCCGCGGCCGGGGATGAGCTCGTTCCGGCAGCTTCTCGCCGCGGTCACGCACGCGTGGCGGACGCGGCGTGACGAGGTGGCGGCCTCCGGCGCGGACATCGCGCGCCGGATCGCGGCGGTGGCGTCGGGGCCGGCCGGCCCGTCGGCCGGGCTCACCGGTGACCTGCTCGACATCGCCATGTCGAAGGCCGCGCGGTCCTTCGACCCGGAGCACGGCGGCTTCGGGCCGGCGCCGAAGTTCCCGCCGTCCGCGCTGCTGGAGATGCTGCTGCGCCACCACGCCCGCACCGGGGACGCCGCCAGCCTGCGGATGGTCACCACCACCTGCGAGCGGATGGCCCGCGGCGGGATCTACGACCAGCTCGCGGGCGGGTTCGCCCGTTACAGCGTGGACGCCACCTGGACGGTCCCGCACTTCGAGAAGATGCTTTACGACAACGCCCAGCTCCTGCGGGTGTACCTGCACCTGTGGCGGGCGACCGGGTCCCCGCTGGCCGAGCGGGTCGCCCGGGAGACAGCCGCCTTCCTGCTGCGCGACCTGGGGACCCCGGAGGGCGGTTTCGCCTCGGCGCTGGACGCGGACACGGCCGTCCCCGCCGGGCCCGGCACCGGCGGGGACGGCTCGTCCGGGCACGGCGCCGGTGGGCTCAGCTCCGCCGGGCACGGCGCCGGTGGGCACGGCGTGGAGGGCGCCACCTACGTGTGGACGCCGGCCGAGCTTGTCGACGTCCTCGGCCCGGCGGACGGCGCCTGGGCCGCGGACGTCTTCGGCGTGACCGCCGCGGGCACGTTCGAGCACGGCACGTCCGTCCTGCAGCTGCGGGTGGACCCGGACGATCCCGGCCGGTTCGCGTCGGTGCGCGAGCGGCTCGCGCGGGCCCGGGCGGCCCGCCCGCAGCCCGCCCGGGACGACAAGATCGTCGCGGCCTGGAACGGGCTCGCGATCGCGGCGCTCGCCGAGGCCGGCGCGCTGCTGGCCGAACCGGCCTGGGTGACCGCCGCCACCAGCGCCGCGACACTGCTGCGCGACGTCCACCTGGTGGACGGCCGGCTGCGGCGCACCAGCCGGCACGGCCGCGTCGGCGCGAACGCCGGGGTGCTGGAGGACTACGGCGACGTGGCGGAGGGCCTCCTTGCCCTGCACCAGGTCACCGGGGACGAACAGTGGCTGGCGCTGGCCGGTGACCTGCTGGCGGTCGCCCGGGCCCGCTTCGCCGCGGACGACGGTGGCTTCCACGACACCGCCGACGATGCCGAGCGGCTGCTGCGCCGGCCGCGGGACCCTTCGGACTCGCCGACGCCGTCCGGCCAGTCCGCGGCCGCCGGCGCGCTGTTGACCTACGCGGCGCTGACCGGTTCCGACGAGCATCGCCGGGCCGCCAAGCGCGCTCTGGAGGTGCTCGCCCCGCTGCTCGCCGCGAACGCGTCCTTCGCGGGGTGGGCTGGGGCGGTCGGCGCGGCACTGCTGGCCGGCCCCGCCGAGGTCGTCGTCGTCGACCGCCCGGACCTCGAGCGGACGGCCCGGCTGACCACCTCACCGGGCGCGGTCGTGGTCACCTCCGGGCCCCTGGCTCGAGGACGGGGCACAGCGGGGGTCTACGTGTGCCGGGGCTTCGTCTGCGAGCGCCCGGTGAGCACCGTGGATGCGGTGCGTGACCAGCTGGGAGTCCGGCTCGTCCTGCCGGCGACCGGCTGAGCGTCTCGCGGGTACGCCGGGCGTCCTGACCCCTGGACGTGGCTCTGGAGATGTTCGTAAGCGATACCTCGTAAGTGGTACCCATTGCCATGTATCTTCTGTAAGTATGTAATCAAACGGGGTGCGAGACGCCTGGAAGCCCGCACCGGACGCGGACCGCGAGGAGGCAGACATGGTGGGTGCGCGTGGACGTGGTTTCGGCCGCTGGGGTGAGCGTGAGCAGGTGCCGCCCGCGGACGACGCGCCGGCGTGGTTCGTGGGCAGGCTGCCCGACACCTGGTTCACCGGTGCCGCGACGGTGACCGTCGACCGGGACGAGATCGTGGTGGTGGGGACGATCCCCGCCGCGGAGCTGGAGACCGATGACCCCACCGCGGTCGCCGCCGCCGAGTCCGGCCGCATCCGCCGGTTCCGCGAGCAGACCAGGGACGACCGGATCGCGATCGCCCAGGAGGCCGAGCGGCGCTACGGGCGCAAGGTGGCGTGGGGGGCGGCCGCGGGCGGGACGACCGAGTTGTTCACCACCCTGTCCGTTCCGGTGATGACCAGGCTCCGGCAGCCGGAACGCCAGGTGCTCGACACGCTGGTCGACTCCGGGGTCGCGCGCAGCCGGAGCGACGCGCTGGCCTGGTGCGTCCGGCTGGTCGGTGACAACGCGCAACCGTGGCTGGCCCGCCTGCGGGAGGCGCTGGAGAAGGTCGAACAGGTCCGCGCGGAGGGGCCGGAGCTGTGAGCCCGCATGCCGCCCCGGCCGGCGGGCCCGTGGGATAGCAGGCTTTCGGCCAGACCATTCCCATGTTATGTTGCGTAGATTGCCAGAATGACGGCAATATAGTGACATGTCGCCGCGACGATGGTAAACGCGTGAAAAACCTCGTGGTAGCCGAACGTCCGCGGAGCCGGGTTGGGGCGCCGGGACGCGTAGACAAATGCCCCGAGGCTGTACAGAACGCCACCGGCGAGGATCAGGGCCAGCGCCGCGACGCCGGCGGTGCGCAGCAGCTCGGGTATGACGAAGACCGCCACCCAGCCGAGGGCGATGTACAGCGGCACCATCAGGAAGCGCGGTGAGTGCAGCCAGAGCATCCGCAGCCCGATACCGACCGCGGCGCCGCCCCAGACCACCGCGAGTATCGTCCGGGCGGTCCGCGGCGGAAGCGCGAGCAGGGCCAGTGGTGTGTAAGTCCCGGCGATGAAAACGAAGATCATGGAATGATCGAGCCGTTTCATCAGAGATCGCGCGCGTGATGTTGCCCACATCCTCCGGTGATACAGCGCGCTCGTGCCGAACAACATGGCGATGCTTAGCGCATAAACACCCACCGCCACCCGTGCACGGAACGTCGTGGCCAGCGTAATGGCGATGACGCCGAGTGCAAGGCTGACCGGGAAGGCGCCCGCGTGCAACCATCCGCGCATCCTTGGTCGCACCAGGTCGCTTGGATGGTGACGGAAGTCGCGGCCGGGTGCGGTCGTGGTCACATGGTCACCGTATCTTGCGCCCGTCATGGTTACCAGTGGGCGTCGTTGATCGGCTTCTCGCGGGCTTCGTGACGGAAGATTTGCCCGATTGCGGTGGCTCGACCGCGCGACTGTTGGAAGCTCCCAAGGTAGAGTCAAAAGATCCTGTACACGGCCTCGAATCGCCTATGGCTGTGGCTGATCCACTATGTGCTGGACGGTGATGGCGCGGGCGCGGTGTTGCGGGGTGACGGCGCGTGCGTTCTGTAGCCCCGGGCACGAGTGGACCTTCCATGGCGTGGGCATAGGTGCTATGGCGAGGCCGTGGTGGGCTCGACTCAAGCGGAGGTGGGAGCTGTGACGACCGCGGCGCAGATTTCGGGGCTTGACGCTGCCCCGACCAGGCATGCCGGGCTGCTTGCCTGGGTGCGTGAGATCGCCGAACTCACCCAGCCGGAGCGGATTTGGTGGTGTGACGGTTCTGACGCGGAGTACGCGGAACTGACCCGCCTGCTGGTCGACAAAGGCACGTTCGTCCCGCTGGACCCCGAGAAGCGGCCCGGCAGTTTCTACGCCGCTTCCGATCCCACCGACGTCGCCCGGGTCGAGGACCGCACCTTCATCTGCTCGCGGAATCCCGAGGACGCCGGGCCGACCAACAACTGGACCGACCCGGACGAGATGAAGGTGAAACTGCGGGGCCTGTTCGAGGGCAGCATGCGGGGGCGCACGATGTATGTCGTGCCGTTCTGCATGGGCCCGCTGGGCTCCCGTATTTCGGCGCTCGGAGTCCAGCTCACCGACTCGGCATATGTCGCCGTGTCGATGCGGACGATGACCCGTATGGGCGCGCCCGCCCTGGAGCAGCTGGGTGACGACGGTTTCTTCGTCCCGGCCGTGCATTCACTGGGTGCCCCGCTCGAGCCCGGTCAGGAGGACGTGCCATGGCCGTGCAACTCGACCAAGTACATCACGCATTTCCCGGAGACCCGGGAGATCTGGTCGTATGGTTCGGGCTACGGTGGTAACGCCCTGCTCGGCAAGAAGTGCTACGCTCTGCGTATCGCCTCGGTGATGGCCCGGGACGAGGGCTGGCTGGCCGAGCACATGCTCATTCTCAAGCTCACCTCGCCCGCCGGGAAGGTCCACTTCGTCGCGGCGGCGTTTCCGTCGGCCTGTGGCAAGACCAACCTGGCGATGCTCATTCCCACCCTGCCGGGCTGGAAAGCCGAGACCATCGGTGACGATATCGCCTGGATGCGTTTCGGGGAGGACGGCCGACTTTACGCGGTGAACCCGGAGGCCGGTTTCTTCGGGGTGGCGCCCGGCACGGGCGTGGAGACCAACCCCAACGCGATCGCGGCCCTGTGGGGCAACACGGTCTTCACCAACGTCGCCCGCACCGACGACGGCGACGTGTGGTGGGAGGGGCTGACAAAGGACAAGCCGGCCCATCTGACCGACTGGAAGGGCCGGGACTGGACGCCGGATTCCCCCGAGCCGGCCGCGCATCCCAACGCCCGTTTCACCGTGCCGGCGGGCCAGTGCCCGACGATCGCGCCGGAGTGGGAGGACCCGAAGGGCGTCCCGATCTCGGCGATCCTCTTCGGCGGGCGCCGGGCGACCGCGGTCCCGTTGGTGACCGAGGCGCCGACCTGGCAGCGCGGGGTGTTCTACGGGTCGATCGTCGCCTCGGAGACGACCGCGGCGCAGGCCGGCGCGATCGGCAAGCTGCGGCGTGACCCGTTCGCGATGCTGCCCTTCTGCGGCTACAACATGGCCGGCTACTTCGCGCACTGGCTGTCGATCGGACGCAGGACGGACCCGGCGAAGCTCCCGCGGATCTACTACGTCAACTGGTTCCGCAAGAGCGCGCAGGGCCGCTTCCTGTGGCCGGGCTTCGGGGAGAACAGCCGGGTGCTGGCCTGGATCATCGGCCGTCTCGAGGGCGAGGCCGACGGGGTGGAGACCCCGCTGGGCGTCCTGCCTGCCCCCGGAGCGCTGTCCACAGAGGGGCTCGACGTCCCGGCCGAGGACCTCGCCGAGCTGCTCACCCTCGACACCGAGCTGTGGAAGGAGGAGGCGGAGCTGATCCCCGAGCACTACCGGACCTTCGGCGACGCGCTTCCGGCCGAGCTGTGGTCCGAGCAGGAGGCCCTGGTCGAGCGCCTGAAGGGCTGAACGACGGGACACCTGGGCCGGCTGCTCCCCGCTCCGGGGCAGCGGCGGGTGTGACCACGGGGATCGGGCCGGCGTCCGGCATGTGCCAAGGGCGCCGGCCCGATCGTTGTCGTCGCGGCCTTGTCCGGTGCTCTGGCGTCCCTCCCGGGCCGGTGCGTCCCGACGCTGCCCATCCGACGCTGCCCATCCGACGCTGTCCACCTACCGCTGTCCGGCTGCGCCGGCCGTCCGTTTGTGGCCGTCTGTTTGCCGCTGTCTGTTTGTCGCCGTCTGTTTGCCGCGGCCGTGCCGTCTGCCGCCGGTGCGCCTGTTGCCGTCGTTCTGTCCGGCTGATCCGTCCTGCTGATCCGTCCTGCCGATCCGTCCTACGATTTGTCCGGCCGTTCTGCCCGGTTGATCTGTCCGGAGGTCCCGCGGCGTTCTGTCCGGGTCCTCTGGAAATGTCGTCGGCCGGTGCCGTGGCCGCCGGTTCTCCGGCCGGGGCGCGCTCTGTTCTCCGGTCGGGATGTACCGGCCAGGTAAACGCCGGGAAACGTCAGGATACGAACGCGGGGACACATAGTTGTCTGCTACGGCACGGTCCAGAGATCATGATCATGATTGTGGCTGGAGTACAAGCGATTTTCCATCGGCCATCACCATACGGTCGGTGACCGTTGCTGAGCGTGTTGTGCGAAGATGGTCGCGCTTTCGCGGCGGGGGAGCTAACGTGTGGCACTGGGTACGCCGGGTGGGTGTCGCACGACGATGATCCATCAGGCGGGACCAAGATGGCTCAAGTCGTGGTCCGGCACTGGGCCGGGCCATTCGGGAGGCCCCTCGGTGCCGCATTCGCGACAACGCCAGGAGGCCGGTGCCCGGCCTCCCGCGGGGGGCCCGGTCCCGGACTTCCTCCGAATAAGCGGGTGGGCGTGTGCCACGAACGCATGTCGTCGACACAAGCGTGCTCCTGTCTGATCCTGGCGCGCTGCTGCGGTTCGCGGAGCACAATGTGGTGCTTCCTCTGGTAGTCGTAGGAGAACTGGAAGGAAAGCGGAACCACCCCGAACTGGGCTGGTTCGCCCGCGAGGCCCTTCGCCTCCTCGACGACCTACGAATCCGCCACGGTCGACTGGATCAGCCACTGCCGTTGGACGACGGTGGAACGCTACGGGTCGAACTCAATCACACCGACCCGTCGGTGCTCCCACCGGGGTTCCGGGTGGATGACAATGACTCCCGCATTCTTGCCGTCGCGCTCAATCTCGCCAGGGAGGGCAACGACGTCGTCCTGGTCACCAAGGACCTGCCGCTGCGGGTGAAGGCGTCCGCGGTCGGCCTCGCCGCCGAGGAGTACCGGGCGCAGACGCCGGTGGACTCCGGCTGGAGCGGTATGGCGGAGCTCGCCGTCGCCCAGGACGACCTGGACCGGCTCTACGCCCGCGAGACCGTCGAGATCCCGGACGCCGCCGGGCTGCCGTGCCACACCGGGCTGGTGCTCACCGCCGCCGGCGGCAGCGCCTCCGCGCTGGGCCGGGTGACCGCGGACAAGAAGGTGCGCCTGGTCCGTGGCGACCGGGAGGCGTTCGGCCTGCACGGGCGGTCCGCGGAACAGCGGGTCGCGCTCGACCTGCTGCTCGACCCCGACGTCGGGATCATCTCCCTGGGCGGCCGGGCCGGCACCGGCAAGTCGGCGCTGGCGCTGTGCGCCGGCCTCGAAGCGGTGATGGAACGCCGGCTGCACCGGCGGGTCGTGGTGTTCCGGCCGCTGTACGCGGTCGGCGGCCAGGATCTCGGCTACCTCCCCGGCAGCGAGAACGAGAAGATGGCGCCCTGGGCACAGGCCGTCTTCGACACCCTCGGCGCACTGGTCTCCCAGGAGGTCATCGAGGAGATCGTCGACCGTGGCATGCTCGAGGTGCTGCCGCTGACGCACATCCGCGGCCGGTCGCTGCACGACGCGTTCGTCATCGTGGACGAGGCGCAGTCGCTGGAACGCGGCGTGCTGCTGACCGTGCTGTCGCGCCTGGGGCAGGGGTCACGGGTCGTGCTGACGCATGACGTCGCGCAGCGTGACAACCTGCGGGTGGGCCGGCACGACGGGGTCGCGTCCGTGATCGAGACCCTGAAGGGCCACCCGCTGTTCGCGCACGTCACGCTCACCCGCTCCGAACGGTCGCCGATCGCCGCGCTGGTCACCACCATGCTGGAGGACCTCGTCCTGTAAGGCTCGGCGGCCCCGTGGGCGGTCCCACCAGCACCTGCGGCCGCCGCTGGCGGTTCCTGCCAGCGGCGGCCGTTCCCGCGCGGTCTCCGCAGCCCTGCGGGAACCCGGCGGGCCTGCCATCGGCCGGCCGTTCGTCTACCGCGCCGCTGTCCGTCCGGCCCAGCCGGGCGGACCCGGGCTGGACGGGCACGGGCTGGACGGACACGGGCTGGACGAGCGCGGGAATCGGGCGGATCAGGGAACGTACCGGGCGTGGCAGGGGTTGACGTTTCAGGCCCTGTCGCCGAAGTGCCCACGGTGGCGTGGTCATGTTCTTGCCGTGTCACCGCGGGCCGGACAAGTCCCGGAGGTCGTGGAAGATGTTCTTCACCCGCCACAAGTCCACCCTGCCCACGGCCGAGCAGGCGCTGCCCGGCCGTGAGGTACCGGCCTTCGCCGTGCCCGAGCGGCACGCCGTCCTCGGCACACCGCTACAGGGGCCCTTCCCGGTGGGGCTGGCGACCGCCGTGTTCGGGCTCGGCTGCTTCTGGGGCGCGGAGCGGAAGTTCTGGCAGACCCCCGGGGTGTACTCGACCGCGGTCGGGTACGCGGGCGGGATCACGCCGAACCCGACGTACGAGGAGACCTGTTCGGGCCTGACCGGGCACACCGAGGTCGTCCAGGTGGTGTTCGACCCGGCCGTGGTGAGCTACGAGAACCTGCTGAAGGTCTTCTGGGAGGCGCACGACCCGACCCAGGGCATGCGCCAGGGCAACGACGTCGGCACCCAGTACCGCTCGGCGATCTACACCTTCTCGGACGAGCAGCTCGCCGCCGCGCGGGGCAGCCGGGACGCCTTCCAGACCGTCCTCGACACCGCCGGCCTCGGCCCGATCACCACCGAGATCGCCCCCGCCGGCCCGTTCTACTACGCGGAGGACTACCACCAGCAGTACCTGCACAAGGTCCCCAACGGCTATTGTGGCATTGGCGGCACAGGGCTTTCCTGCCCGGTCGGCGTAGCCCAGACCGACGCCGGCTGACCGCGGCCGGGATGGCCCCGGCAGCCGACTGGATGTCCGAGGGTATCCGGCGGTGTCTGTCTCACTCCGTTCCTGCGGTAGCCGCGGATCCACTACGTACGTGGGGAAGCTACCGCTCGAAGATGTCGTGGGTGCCGATGCGCAGCCAGATGACGTGCGGGCCGGGCTTGCCGGGGATCGGCTCGCCGTACGTCCACAGCGCCCGACCATCACGTGCCCACGTCATCTCGAACACCCCGGGCTCGGACTTGAAGCCCTTGACCCGCAACTTCGGGTGGAAGGAGCCCGAAGTCAGCCCTTTACGGAACAGCGCGACGGTACGCAGGAACGCGGCCCGCTGCGCCGGGGAGAGCCGATGGAACTCCGCGAGGAAGCGGGCAACCGGCTCGAAGGTGGGCACGGTCACGACAATAGGGCGAAAGGGGAGCGCCCTTTCGAGGGGTCAGCTTGCCTTCGAGTGTGGGTCCATGGACAGCTCGTGGAGGAGCGCGTCGAACGCGGCATCACTGGTACAGATGACCGATCGTCCTGCGGCAAGGTCCTCGCGCGCTTCGTCGATCGCCTGCTGGGTGGCGGGGTCCGGCTCGTCGACCCACTCGTGAGGCTCCGGGACGGCCACGCCGTAGATCTCCACATACACACTCTAACCCGGGTTGGACACCTGGTGGCGAACCCCGCGACGTCCTGAAGGCCGGCAACTCCACGTCAGGTACCCCAGGCCGACGCCGGCTGACGGCCGGGGTGACTCGGCGGCCGATGGGACGTTTCCAGGTATCCAGCGGTGTCCGTCCTACTCCGTTCCCGCCGTGGCCACGGACCCACGGTGTGCGCGGGGTTGCTACCGTTCGAAGATGCCGTGGGTGCCGATGCGCAGCCAGATGACGTGCGGACTGGGCTTACCGGGGATCTTCTTGAAGCTCTTGACACGGAGCCGGGGATGGAAGTGGCCTGCGACCACTCCCGCAATGAACAGCGGTAACGCCGCGCGGAAGGCGGTTTTCTCCTCCCGGCTGAGCCGGTCGTACTCGACCCGGAAGCGGCCGACCGACTGGAACGTGGGCATGAGGGGACGGTACCGACATTCTTTGCCGACATCCGGCAAGTGCGACCTTCCGGGCGCGTCGCCTCAGCTTGCGCGGGGGTGGGCCTCCAGCTCGTCAAGGAAGGACTCAAAGCCCTCGATGCCGTCGTGGATGACGAAGTCGCCGGCCTCGATGTCCGCGCGTGCTTCGTCGATCGCCTGCTGGGTAGCGGAGTCGGGTTTGTCCGCCCATTCGTACGGCTCGGGGTATGGCCAGGCGTTGGGTTGCGTCACTTCCCACCTCCCCTGGGTCAGGCTAGGCCTTTCGATGGCCACATCGAAGCGGCCTTCAAAGCATGCCCACACATGCGAGCACTGACAAGAACATCGGAGCGTGAGTTAAGACCATTGCCTCGCCCCTGCCTGCTGACGAATCTGCTCGCGGTCACCGTCGCTCGATGACGGAGTCAAGCCATGCGGCGGCGCGGGTCAGGGCGTCGTTGGGCTCCACGGGAGCGTCCAGGGAAGCGAGCAGTTCGTCGAAGAAGTCCGCCGGGACTCTCGTGATGAGTTCGTGCTCCCGGAGTACCTCCACGGCACGCTCCTCCGCGGCGGTTCGCGCGAAGTCCGACGCGGTCTGGTGTGTGAGGGACGCCACACGCTCGATCAGATGCTTGAGCTCGGGCCGCACTCGGAACTCGAATCGTCCTGACGTTGCCGAAGCAGCCATAATCCACATCCCTGTCTTGTCCGTACGAGTGTACGGACAGATGTACGGGGCAGAAAGCGGAGGCCGCCCGGAGCACGCCTGGAAGCGGGCGGCCTCGGCGGCACCGGCCTGTCCTGCCCGGTCGGCATAGCCCAGGCCGACGCCGGCTGGCCGGCCGAGCTCCGCCTGGCCGCCACCGCTACCATCACGATCTTCTTCTCCCGATCCGTCCAGTCGCAAAATGGAACTAACTGCCTGTTTCATCTCATATTGGCAGGTGGGGAGCGTGCCTTCTCCCCGTTTTGTACAATCCGGGGTATGGGTGAGATGCCGATCAGCGAGGCGCGGGACCATCTCGGTGAGATCGTGTCCAGGGCGGAGCACATCCACGAGAGGACTGTGCTCACCCGTCATGGTCGCGCGGTCGCCGCGGTCATTTCAATTGACGACCTGCGGGATCTGGAAAGAGCCGAGGACGAATCCGATCTCATCGCCGCCAGGGAGGCGCTCGCCTCCAGCGAGCCCCGGGTGCCGCATCGGGACGTGATGGCGGAGTTCGGCCTGCTCTGACACTGAAGTACGAGGTCGAGTGGACGACACGGGCCCTGCGTGGACTGCGCAAGCTGGACAGGGCCGCGGCTCGTCGAGTGCTGCTTGCGGTGACCCGGCTGTCGGACGATCCGCGCCCGGCCGGTGTGCGTGCGCTGGTCGGCGAGCCAGCGGGGACACTGCGTCTGCGGGTAGGGGATTACCGAATGGTCTACCTGGTGGACGATGGCCGCATCGTCGTGACGGTGGTCAGGGTGGGGCACCGCAGGGAGATCTACTGATCATGATCGTCGTGTCCTGGGCGGCGGATCAGGACGGACGGGTCCGGGAGCGGTCGGTTTGTGGGATGATCGTGGTGGCATTGTTCGCGAGGTGCCTCAGGTTGCCTGGGGTCTCGGGCGCGTGACCGGGTGACCGGTCGGGCGTGCCCGGGGCGGCCAGGTGGCCGGGGAGAATCGGGAAGCCGGTGTGAGTCCGGCACGGGCCCGCCGCGGTGATCGGGGAGCCGCCGCCCACGCGCACGGGCCGGGTCCGACAGGTGTCGGTCGATGTGGGTGTGTCGTCCGGATTTTTCTCCGGGGCCGCCCCCGCGATCGAGGATCCGTCGGACGCGGCCCGGGAGCAGCCACTGGACCGCGCGGTCCGGGAAGGCGGGCGGTCAGGTGCTGATCCGAGAGTCCGAAGACCGGCCTCGCATCCGTGCCATCCGCCGACGGGCGGGTGGCGGACAGCGGGAGCCTGCCATGCCAGTGGACCTGTACGGCGTGATCCATCAGCGACGGGACGTCCGCGCCCAGTTCACCGGGGCACCGATCCCGGACGGCGTCCTGGGCCGGGTGCTTGCCGCGGCGCACGCCGCCCCCAGCGTCGGGCTGAGCCAGCCGTGGGACTTCATCGTGGTCGAAAGCGAGCGGACCCGGCGTGCCTTTTACGAGCATGTCAGACGGGAACGCGCCGTCTTTGCCGCGGCCCTGACGGGCGAGCGGGCCGCCCGGTTCGCCCGGATCAAGATAGACGGCGTCCTGGAGTCCACGCTTTCCGTCGTGGTGACCTATGACGAGAGGCGTGGCGGGCCCGCCGTCCTGGGCCGGCATGCCATTGCCGACGCGGGGGTGTACTCGGTGTGCCTGGCGATCCAGAACCTGTGGCTGGCGGCCACCGCCGAGGGCCTCGGGTGCGGCTGGGTGTCGTTCTTCCGCGAGCGGGTCGTCCAGGACATGCTGGGTATTCCCGACGGTGTCCGGCCGGTCGCGTGGCTGTGCCTCGGCCCGGTCACGCATCACGAGCAGGTCCCTGACCTGGAAAGACATGGCTGGGCCCACCGCCGGCCGCTGGAGCGGGCGCTCCATCGTGAGACGTGGCGGTCCGCGTCCGACTGAAGATCGAATATAACTGAATGAATATTTCATGTAGCTATAAGTTGCCGTGTCGACATCCACGTCCGTGCCTACGCCCATGTTCTTGATGCGTCCGCGTTCTTGATGAAAGGTAGGGGGCTGTGGCTGACGTCCGTCGGATGAGGGAGCAGCCGGCCATCGGTCCCGGGGCCGCTGCGGTGGCACGGACCGGGTGGCCCGGCCAGATCGGCCGGCCTGGTCGGCCTGACTGCCCTGGCCAGCGCGAACGGACCGGACGGCGGGCGTCATGAGCGGCCGGCGTCGGGTGTACGTGGTGACCCAGCTCTCCCCGGCCGCGCCGTCGGCGGTGTTCGACCTCCTGGCGGACGGCGCGGGCTGGTCGCGGTGGGCGGGTCCGCTCATATCGCGATCGTGGTGGGAGCGGGAGGGCACACCCCAGCCGGGCGGCGTGGGGGCGGTGTGCCGGGTTGGCCGGCCGCCGCTGCTCCTCCGTGAAGAGATCGTCGAGTACCTTCCGGCCCGCCGGCACGCCTACCGGATCCGCTCGGCTCTGCTACCGATACGCGACTATCTGGCGACGGTGGACCTGGCGCCGGTGGGCGGCGGTACCGAGATCGTCTGGCAGGGCAGCTTCGTCCCGCTCATCCCGGGGACGGGAGCGGTACTTGCCGGCGCCCTGAAGTTCTTCATCGGCAGGCTGGCCCGCCGCCTGGCCAGGGCCGCGGCCACCGGCCCGCGTCCGGGCCCGGCGGCCACGCCGCCGGCCACATAGGCATGGCCGGCCCTGCCCCGGTGCTGGCAGGTATGGCCCGCCGCCGGGCGGCCGGCGGCGTGCCGGTGTCGACGCCGCCATACCGGGTAGGGCCGCCTGAACGGGCCGTTGACGCGGCCAGCCCCGTGTATCGGTTCGTCCTCGAGAATGATCTGGAGGGGATCATGGCCGTGAGACTGAGCCGCCGTTCCTATGAGCATGCCAGGAAACTGATCGAGAACGGTGCCGTGGTACTCGACGAACGAGACGGCTGGGGCGAGCACCAGCCCTCGACGCGGCAGGAGAACGAGTTCATCGCCGAACACGGTTTCAGCGAATACCGGAAATGGTATCTCGGCATTTCCGAGGACGACGACGAGGACGACAGGAAACGGTACCGGTTCCCGTACGGCGACTTCAGCAGGGTGCACCGTTGCGGCGTTCTCGCGGCCGAGTCACGGGCCGGCCGGTACAAGTACTTCGACATCGAGTGGGCGGTAGCTCATCTGCACGGGATGCTGGACGCGCTGATGAGCACGAAATAGCATCCGGGCACCGGACGGAATTCGGGTACAAAATTTCGGGTACGGCTGCGGGGCCCGGGCCGGCCGGTCGGATGCCGGCGGGTGCCCGACGGCCGCGCCGCGGTACGGGCGGTGGTGGGTCACCGGCCGTACCGGGCATCGGCATCGCGCGGCCATCGGGCTGGCGGGCCGTTGGGCCTGAAAAGCCGGTCCGGCTCGTTTCCGCCGGCCCGTTCACCGCGCTGCCGGCTGCGCTGCCGGCAGCCGGCCCACCGCTTCGTCCACTGCTTTCTACTGCTTCTGGAAGGTCAGTACCGTGCCGTTGGCCGTGCCGATCCCGGCCGTTCCGATGGTCCCTTTCAGGCCGTGCCCCTCGAAGGCGATCGAAGCCGCCAGGCCGGCTATCTGGTTGTCACTGGTGATCGTGTAGCCGGCGGCCGGCAGCGCCTGGCGGTAGAAGGCCGCCACCGCGTTGTCGGAGACACCGCTCAGGGTGAGCACGGACTCGTTGTTCCTGGACGTACCGGCCCCCACCTCGGCACCTGGCGGGATCGGGAAGTCCGCGGGGACGTTCGCGGCCTTCAGCGCGTCTCTGCCCGTGGCCACCTGCCCGCCGCCCGGCAGCGACGCCGAAATGGACGGCAGGGCCGTCGGCAGGCCCGTGGGCAGCGATGTCGGCAGCCCTCCCGGCAGGCTCACCGACCCGCTCGGCCCGGCCGGCCCGGGCGTTCCGCCCGGGCTCGTCGGTTCGTCGCAGGCGCCGAGCAGCAGTACCGCCAGGCCGCAGCCCACGGCTGCCACCGCCATCCGATGCCGCGTGGTGCCGGCGTGGCCACCGGAACCTCCGGAAGCACCCAATCTGATCTCCCCCTTCACACACCCCGGGCATGGCACGCGTCCTGTTCGCCGGCCCCGCCCGTCGGTGTCCGCCCCGCCCGCGTGGAGACGGTCTCCAGCGGTTGGTGCCGGTCGAGGTGGGCTGGTGCCGGTCGTCACACGATAGGCATCACATGCCGACACGTCGGCGCGGCTGTCGGCAGCCTGTCAGCGCGGCCGGGGGAACCGCTGGTGGCGACCGGCCGGGCGGGGGTGATTGTGTCGTTTTGGCGACTGTGTCCGGCTTGTTCGCCCGTCTGACAGCCGAGTGACCGGCCGGCGCGTCGAGCGGAAAGTGCATGCCACGAACGGGATCCGGCTTCCGAGCGTGCCGGTCGGGCGCCGCGGAGTACGCCGTGGGCCTGTTCGGGACGGCGGCGCCCGACCCGCCCCCGTGCGCCAGAAATCTTCTTCTGGAGGTACTGTCATGTCCCGTGGCAGTGAGCAACAATGCGGTCGCCGGAGTAGTTCTTCGCTATCTCGAGGACAATCCTGGCGAGATCGAGAACCTGAGTCCGCTGGTGCTGGCCCTGATAGAGGGGGCGGACCCGGTGACGGATCCCGCCACCATGCCCGCGCACGTCACCTGGGGCGCGGTCGCGGTCACCACGGACTGGCGGGTGCTGCATGTTCGCCGCCTGGGCTCGGCGGGCTGGCTGCTTCCCGCCGGGCATGTCGACGCGGCCGACCAGTCCTTGTTGGGCGCGGCGCTGCGCGGGCTCGCCGCGGGAGCCGGAATAGCGGCTAATTCTGTGATTCCGGACACTGTTCATCCGATTGATATCGACGTGCGAGTCGCGCCCACCGACCCGGTCCGGGAAGAGCCCTCGCACGTGCATTACGACGTTCGTTTCGTGCTGTATGTCCCGGACGAGACGGTGCGGCCGCGTTCCGCGGGGACGGTCGACCATCGCTGGATCCCGGTGTGGGACCTGTTCGGCGCGCTGGGTGACAAGCTTCGTGCCCGCTGCGCCCGCGACGCTCGGGCGGAGCGGGTCCAGCCCGCCTGACGGCCCGCCCGGAAGCGGCGTGATCACGCTCCTCCCGCGCCTGCCGTCCCCGCCTGGTCCCGCGGTTGCTCCCGGCCCCGAGGGGACGCGAGCGGAGCGGCCGGGAGCCAGGCCGGAAGCCAGGCCGGGAGCCAGGGCCGCAGGTCAGGACCACTGGTCGGGGACCATGGCCAGCAGTGCCTACCGGATGTCCCGCTCCATCGTCTGACAGTGGTGTCGAGGGCCGGTCCGGGCCCGTTTCCGGGCAGTCGGGCGCCCGCGGCCCGTGCGGCCGGTCCCGGCATCCTTTACGGCGTCCGCCATGGCTGCTTTTTCCCGCGGAAATGCCGTGCGACAGGAGTCTTCCCGGCGTCCGACGCCGATCCGCGCGGTAGCGAAGAAAAAGGAAAGTGACGATGCGGCGACGTTCTGCCGCGGGTATACATCGGATGTGGCCATGCGGCACCACACAACCATCGCAATGCGGCATCGCGCGCCGCCGCGCACCGTTTCGAAAAACGCGGTCTGGCGGCCGACGAGGGGATTTTCGGGACCAGTGGAATCCGTCGACGAGCCAGCGCGGGCACCGGTCTCGCGACGTGCCGGCGCGGTACTGGTCGCGGCTGTCGTGGTAAATGCCCTCGTGCTGGCCCCGGTCGTCGGATCCGTGCGTTTCACCGGTGCCGGCGGATCCGCGCCGAATGTTTACGCGCCGGATATGCCCACGGAGCCACCAGCGCTCCGGTTGCCGCCCGCCGGTACCGTCACCCCGTCGCCGCGGCTCGTTCCCGAAACCGTGCCGAAGGCGCCGTCCCTGTCCGGGCTCGACCTGTCCGAGCGGTTCCGAGGATATCTCGAAGAGCGCCCCGGGCAGGTCGGTGTGGCGGTGTACGACGCGCTCACCGGCCGGACCATCACCGTCGACGACCCGACGGTGTCGGGTTTCGAGACGGCCAGCACGGTGAAACTGTCGATACTGCTGGGCATTCTGGAACGCGCCGGGCCGTCCGGACGTCTCGGCGCGGGCGAGCTGCGCAGCGCCAGGGCGATGATCGGCGTAAGTGACAACGCGGCCGCGAGCCGGTTGTGGCGCTCGCTCGGCGGTGCGGCGCCAATGGACGCCATGTTCCGCCGACTGGGGATGACCAGGACGAAAGCGGGCGGTGGTGGACGCTGGGGGCTCACCCTGACCAGCGCCGTCGACCAGCTCGCGGTGCTGCGCACGCTGGCCTATCCGGGCGGCGTACTGGGCGATCAGGCCCGGGCCACCGCGACGAGCCTGCTCGCCGGTGTGGTGCCCGCCCAGCGGTGGGGCCTGCCCGGCGGGGTGCCCGCGGGCGTCGCCGTGGAGGTGAAGAACGGCTGGCTGCCCCGTGACAGTGGCTGGGTGATCGCCAGCCTCGGGCATGTCCACGGGGGCGGGCGGGACTACGTGATGGCGGTCTACAGCCGCGGCAACCCGTCGATGCGGGCCGGCATCGACACGGTCGAGGGACTGTCCCGGATCGCCTGGGACGCCGCCGTGGCGCCGGTGGCGGTAGCGGCCCGCATCCGCTGAAGCCGCCCCGCCGCGCCGGGGCGTGCCTGACGCCTCCGCCGTCCGGTCACGGTGGCGGTCCGGCCGTCCGGGCGCGCCGGACGGGCCATGGGGTGGTGGTCCGGCCTGGACCGGGTACGTCTGGGCAGGCCATGGCGAACGGTGCCGGGACAGACAGGCTGTGGTAAATGGAACTGTCACCGGGGACGTCAGGCCGAGGGGGAGCAGTCGTGGATGCTGTGAAGACCGTTACGGTCCGTTTCGACGACGTCGGCCCGCACCCCGTGGCCGACATCGTCGGGTCACTGTCGACGATCAAGAGTGAAGGACGGCACCTGTGGCTCGGCGGGGACGAGACGGCGACGGTCGAACGGGTGACCCTGAGCGCGGCCGGGGACGCCTATGACGGCCACGTCTCCTTCCCGGTCGGTGACTTCCTGCCGCTGCCGGTGGGGCCGGACGCGGACGGCGTCATCCCCGAGATCGACATCGAGGGCTTCGACCGGCATGGCGGCTACCTGTGGTTCGTCGGCTCGCACAGCCTGACGCGCAAGCGGGTCAAGCCGCACCACGCGACCGAGACCGCGCTGCGCGCCCTGGCGAGGATCCGCAAGAACGCGAACCGGCATCTGCTCGGCCGCATCCCGGTCGTCACCCGGGACGGGCTGCCCACCCTGGTGAGCACCGCCGCCGCTCCGGACGGCGCCGGTGGGCAGCTGACCGCCGCCGCGCTGGGGCTGCGCAAGCAGACCCGGGTCACCACGGTGCTGAAGAACGACGAGCACCTCGGCCCGTTCCTGGCGATCCCGAGCAAGGACAACGGGTTCGACGTCGAGGGGCTGGCCGTCGTCGGCGAGCGGGTCTACCTGGGCCTGCGCGGGCCGGTGCTGCGCGGCTGGGCGGTGGTCGTCGAACTGCGCCCCACCGAGGGGGACGGCCAGGACCTCGGGCTGCGGCCGCTGGAGGGCGGCCTGCCCTACCGGAAGCACTTCCTGAACCTCGACGGCCTGGGCGTGCGCGACCTGCTCGTCCAGGGGGACGACCTGCTCGTGCTCGCCGGCCCGACGATGGACCTCGACGGCCCGGTCCGGGTCTACCGGTGGCGTGACGCGGTCAGGGCGCGGACGAGCGTGGTCGTCGACGACGACGCGCTCGTCCGTGTGCTGGACCTGCCGTTCGGGCAGGGCGACGACCACGCCGAGGGGATCGCCCTGGCCCCGGACGACCCCTCGTCGATCCTGGTCGTCCATGACAGCCCGGCGGCACACCGCCGGCCCGCTCCCGGCGTGATCCTGGTCGACGTCTTCCGGCTGCCCTGACCGCCGTCGCCCGACAGCCCTGGGCCGGACGGACGTCAGCTGCTGAAGCGGGCGACGGCACGCATCTTGTTCATCGCGTCCAGCGCCGCCACCTTGTAGGACTCGGCGAGCGTCGGATAGTTGAACACGGCGTCCACCAGGTAGTCGATCGTCCCGTCGCAGCCCATCACGGTCTGGCCGATGTGGACGAGTTCGGTGGCCCCGGTGCCGAAGACGTGGACGCCGAGCAGCTTGCGGTCGGTCGAGCTCACGAGCAGCTTCAGCATGCCGTAGGAGTCCCCGACGATCTGGCCGCGGGCGAGCTCGCGGTAGCGGGCCACGCCGACCTCGAACGGCACGGCCCGTTCGGTGAGCTCGTCCTCGGTGCTGCCGACGTAGGAGATCTCGGGGATGGTGTAGATGCCGATCGGCATCAGCTCGTGGCGCATCACGTGGACGGCCTCGCCGCAGGCCGCGTAGGCGGCGAGCCGGCCCTGCTCCATGGAGGTCGCGGCCAGCGCCGGGAAGCCGATGACGTCGCCGACGGCGTAGATGTGCTCGACCTCGGTCCGGAAGTCCGAACCGACCTTGATGCGGCCCCGGTTGTCGGCGCTCAGGCCCGCGTTGGAGAGGTTGAGCGCGGTGGTGAGCCCCTGGCGCCCGGCCGAGTACATCACGGTGTCGGCGGGGATCTTCTTGCCGCTTTCCAGCAGCGTCAGGGTGCCGCTGTGGTGACGTTCGACGGACACGACCGACTCGCGGAACCTGAACGTGACGGCCAGGTCCCGCAGGTGGTACTTGAGGGCCTCGACGATCTCCACGTCGCAGAAGTCGAGCATCCGGTCACGGCGCTCCACGACAGTCACCTTGGTGCCGAGCGCGGCGAACACGGACGCGTACTCGATGCCGATCACACCGGCGCCCACGACGACCATCGAGCCGGGGATCTTGTCCAGCGCCAGGATCTGGTCGCTGTCGACCACGGTACGGCCGTCGAAGTCGACCGTGTCCGGCCGGGCCGGCCGGGTGCCGGTGGCGATGATGATTTTCTCCGCCCTGACCCGGCGCTCGTCGGTCTGGTCGCTGCCGATGATGCTGATGGTGTGCGGGTCGACGAAGCTCGCCGTTCCGATGAGCAAGGCCACCCGATTACGGCTGAGCTGGCTGCGAATGACGTCGATCTCACGTCCGATGACGTGCTGGGTGCGCGAGGACAGGTCCGAGACGGTTATGTCGTCCTTCAGCCGGTAGCTCTGCCCGTACATCTCCCGCTGGGTCATACCGGTGAGGTAGAGCACGGCTTCGCGCAGCGTCTTCGACGGGATCGTGCCGGTGTTGATGCAGACCCCGCCGACCATGTCACGACGATCGACGATCGCGACGCGGCGGCCCAGCTTGGCGGCGGCGATAGCCGATTTCTGCCCGCCCGGGCCCGACCCGATGACGAGGAGGTCGTAGTCGTACATCGTTTGTCACCTCCTCAGCTGAAAACTCCCGCTATTGATTAGTGGGAGAATAACCGGACAGGACGGCACGGGACGTCCGGAACGTCAGGTTGTTACTGCCCCTTCTGTCGGGACCTCCGTACCTTCCCGCCGGCCATCCGGTCCGGGGCGGGCCGATCTCGCAGGTCCACGCGGTGACGGCCACCTCTGGCGGCCACCTCTGGCGGCCGGCGCGGCCGCCCGGGGACGCGCGGAAAAATCTTCGAGCTCCCCGTAACCTCCGCCGCGGTGTCTCGTTGAACACGGGTGCGGGGGTCGTGGGGGCTTGCTGGGGGGTCTTCCACGGCTCCCCGCCGCTTGTTCGGCGCAGGCGGCGGGGCGCGACCGCACAGCCGCAC
>NZ_CEVIVC010000050.1:3221-6805 GCF_982290645.1 Protofrankia sp. CiP1_Cm_nod4 | reverse complement strand
AGCCCGGTGATCTCGTCCCGGCGGCGTCCGGCAGGGATGATCATACTTTCCCTGGCCCACCGGTGCCCCACGGATCCGGCCCGGCCGGCGGTGTGGAAGAACACGATCACACCGCCGGCCGGGCCGGGCGCGGCTTACGGGTGGGTCATCGAGCTTACGGGTGGGTCATCGACAGGACGTCCAGCGCGGCGTCCAGCTGCTCCTCGGTGAGCCTGCCCGCGGCCACGTAGCCGCGTTCGAGGACGACCTCGCGGATCGTCTTCTCCTCGGCCAGGGACTGCTTGGCGACCTTGGCTGCCTCCTCGTAGCCGATGTAACGGTTCAGCGGCGTCACGATGGACGGCGAGGACTCCGCGAACCGCCGGCAGCCTCGACGTCCGCGACGATGCCGTCCACGCAGCGGTCGGCGAACAGCCGGCTGATGGTGGACAGGATGTGGATCGACTCCAGCAGGTTGCGGGCGATCACCGGCAGCATCACGTTCAGCTCGAAGTTGCCCGCGGAGCCGCCGAAGGCCACGGCCGCGTCGTTGCCGACCACCTGCGCGACAACCTGGCAGACGGCCTCGGGGATCACCGGGTTGACCTTGCCCGGCATGATCGACGACCCCGGCTGCAGGTCGGGCAGGCGGATCTCGCCGAGCCCGGCACGCGGGCCCGACGACGCCCAGCGCAGGTCGTTGGAAATCTTGTACAGCGACAGCGCGACCACCCGCAGCACCCCGGAGGCCTCGACCAGGCCGTCCCGGGACGCCTGCGCCTCGAAGTGGTCGCGGGCCTCGGACAGCGGCAGGCCGGTGGACGCCACCAGCTGCTCGATGACGGCGGCGGCGAAGCCGGGCGGGGTGTTGATACCGGTGCCGACGGCGGTCCCGCCCAGCGGGAGCTCGCCGATGCGCGGCAGGGCCGCCTGTAGCCGCTCCACCCCGTAGCGGACCGCCGCCGCGTAGCCACCGAACTCCTGGCCGAGGGTCACCGGCGTGGCGTCCATCAGGTGGGTGCGCCCCGACTTCACGACCTCGCGGAACTCGACGCTCTTGCGCCCGAGGGCGGCGGCCAGGTGCTCGAGGGCGGGGATCAGGTCCTGGACGATCGCCTGCGTCGCCGCGACGTGGATCGACGACGGGAACACGTCGTTGGACGACTGGGACGCGTTGACGTGGTCGTTCGGGTGCACCGGCCGGCCCAGCCGCTCGGTGGCGAGGGTTGCCAGCACCTCGTTGGTGTTCATGTTGGACGACGTCCCGCTGCCGGTCTGGAACACGTCGATCGGGAAGTGGTCGTCCCAGGCGCCCTCGGCGACCTCCTGGGCGGCTTCGGAGATCGCGGCGGCGATCTCCGCGTCGAGGACGCCGAGCTTGGCGTTGACGGTCGCCGCCGCCGCCTTGATCCGTGCCAGGGCGGCGATGTGGGCCCGGGAGATCCGCTGGCCCGACACCGGGAAGTTCTCGACCGCACGCTGGGTCTGTGCCCGCCACCTGGCCGTGGCCGGCACGCGCACCTCACCCATGGAGTCGTGCTCGATGCGGTAGTCCTGCTCGCTCATATGCTCCCGCTCCCGCCGGTCGTCACCTGCTCGACATCTATCTATCTACCGTCCAGGAGGTTAGGCGCAACGTGCGATGGGGGTCCGGTACCGGGCGGTACGTACCCTCCGGCGGGGGCTTCCGGGTTCCCGGTGACCCGGCCGTGGGCGGCCGTCGCCACCGTAGTCGACACCGGTATTCGGCGCGGGACACGCCGTCGCGCCCGGCCGGATGCGAAGAAATTATTGACCGATTCATACGGGTTGCATTGTCCGGAAGCTGTCCGCCGGCCGCGGCCCGGCATTTGCCGTGTCCGGCGCCGTCGGTGCTAGTGTCGCCAGCGGGCGGAATAAATAGTTACGCGGTAGCGACTGCGGTCGGCCGCACGGATATCTGAGATGGCGGCGGTCGTGCGTTTCGGTCCGGGTTTTCCGCTGGTGTGTTCGGTCGCCCTGGCCGCCGTGTGCGCCGTCAGTTCCTGCGGATCCGCCGCGCTGCCGGTACCGAACGGTTCTCCGCCCGCTTTTCCGCGGGTGCCGGACGTGGCCGGCCCGGGCCTGCCAGCGGTGGTGCGCACACCGTCGGCGCCGCCGGCCGTCCCCGCCGACGGCCCGGCGCCGCTCGCCCGGCGCATGGCCCTCGCCGGGCTGCGGGCAGGCGTGGGCAGCCCGGCGGGCTCCCCACGGGCCCGGACGGCTCCACCGGCCGCGGCCGCGCCGGCCAGGCTGTCCTCGCCGTCCCCGCTGGCCGCGGGACCGGCAGGGCTGGCCACGGGACCGGAACAACTGGACGCCGCCGGTGGCGGCCAGCCGTCGCCCCAGCCGGCCAGGAGCCCTCCCGCCTGCCGGGGAAATCCGGCCGTCGACGGCGGCGGCACCGCCGTCGACGGCACCCGTATCGGCACCCGTATCGACGTCGGCATCGCTCTGGACGCCCTGGGCGCGGAATGCCCGCCACCCTCCTGACGTCCTGTCCGCAAATACGGTGTCAAATCCGCCGGTAAACGGCCTGCCGTGTTTTTCGGTGGTTCCGTCACGGCCGGGGGCAACGTCTCCGTGACATCGGCCGGACGTCGTCGACATGTCACTGATATATCGACGACATGTCACCGGCATGTCCACGGCCCGCGGTGTGGGCACGGGCGGGACGGCCGGCCGGGAAATGGCCGGCCGCCGGCGGCCGTATCACGTTGGAGCGGGAATTCGACGATCCGGCGACTGGCGGGTGGCGGGCCCGTTTCCCGGACGACCGGCCGGCACCGGGCGTGAGTAAGTCCACAGGGCGTGAGCGGAGCGGCAGGCGGCGGGCCGGTGCCACCGAAGATCACCGGGTGAGGCGGAGATCACCCGGCGGGGAGGTGGGCGTAGGCCGCGGTCGGCGAGACCGGGACCGCGTCCCGCGGCGGGTTGGTGCCCAGCAGCACGTCGCCGATGTTGGACGTCACACCCAGCCAGTAGCGTTCGTTGCGGAAGTGGTGCAACCGATGGTTACGCCAGATCCTGCGGTACACCCTGCCGCGCGGGCGATAGCCGGTGTGGATGAGGAAGTGCGTCCAGTCGTAGGCAAGCAGCCCCAGGCCCGTGCACAGGGCCGCGGTGGCGGCGGGGGGAGGGCCGGACAGGGCGACGACCAGCGCGACCGCTCCCACGTCGAGCACCTCCTGCGGCCGGACGAACATCGTGTCCATGTTCGTCGGGTCGCGGTGGTGCTGCTCGTGCCCCCAGCCGGCGATCCGGTAGCAGACCGCGCCGGCCCGGCTGCCCGGCCGGGCGTGCAGGATCCCGCGGTGCACCGCCCACTCGACGAACGGCTGCGCGGCGGCCATGGACACCGCGACCACCGCGTCCGTCCGGCCGAAGCGCCCGCGGGCGAGCCGCACGGCCGCCAGGCCCGCGACCACACCCATCAGCACCGGTGGACGCGGATGGGACACGAAGCGGCCGGCCGCGGCGCGCAGCGTGGTGGCGTCGGACGCTCGGCCGTGGGGGCCGGGCTGGTCCAGACGGGCGACGGCTGCGGTGACCCCGTGCAGCACGATCCGGTGCAGCGTGGCCCCGCG
>NZ_CEVIVC010000050.1:0-2901 GCF_982290645.1 Protofrankia sp. CiP1_Cm_nod4 | reverse complement strand
TGGGGGGACCGCTGCGGTCCGCACCGGCGCCGATGTCGTCGACATGGTTCAGAACGGTACCTTCAGAACGGCACCGTCGAATACGCCTGGAGTTTGGTCAGTTGATGCTGGCTGTCCACCCGCCGGATCGTCCCGCTGCGGGAGCGCATCACCAGCGACGACGTGTTGGCGCCGCCCGGCCGGTACCGGACGCCGGCCAGCAGCTCACCGTCGGTGATACCGGTGGCGACGAAGAAGACGTTGTTGCTGTCCACGAGCTCGCGGGTGGTCAGTACGCGCCGAAGATCGTGGCCGGCGTCGGCGAGCTTGGTGCGCTCGGCGTCGTCCCGCGGCCACAGCCGTCCCTGGATGACACCGCCGAGACAGGTCACCGCGCACGCGCTGATGATCCCCTCGGGGGTGCCACCGATGCCGAGCAGCAGGTCGACGCCGGTGTCGGCGGAGGCCGCCATGACCGCGCCGGCGACGTCCCCGTCGGAGATGAGCTTCACCCGGGCGCCGGCCGCGCGGATCTGCTCGATCAGCTGGACGTGGCGCGGGCGTTCCAGGACGACGACGGTCACGTCCCGCGGATGCACGCTCTTGGCCTTGGCGACGGCCCGGATGTTGTCCTCGACCGGTGCGGTGATGTCCACCACGTCGGCGGCCTCGGGGCCGGTGACGAGCTTCTCCATGTAGAAGCAGGCGCTCGCGTCGTACATGGACCCGCGTTCGGACACCGCCATCACGGAGATCGCGTTGTTCATGCCCTTGGCGGTGAGGGTGGTGCCGTCCACCGGGTCGACGGCGACGTCGCACTCGGGGCCCTCGCCCGAGCCGACCTCCTCGCCGTTGAAGAGCATGGGGGCCTCGTCCTTCTCACCCTCGCCGATGACGACGACGCCCCGCATCGACACCGTGCCGACGAGCCGTCGCATGGCGTCCACGGCGGCCTGGTCGGCGCCGTTCTTGTCACCGCGCCCGACCCATCTGGCGGCCGCGAGGGCCCCCGCCTCGGTCACTCTGACGAGCTCGAGGGCGAGGTTGCGGTCGGGTGCCTGCCCCTGGACGACGAGCGGGTCAGGAAGGTTCGCGCTTTCGGCTGCCACGGAAGTGAGACTAGTTGCACATGAGTGAATCCGCCCACCGATAGCCGGCGGGCCACCGGCGGCCCGCCGGCCGCGGGGCGGACGTCACCCGGTCACGTCCGGTGTGGCCGGTCACGTCCGGTGTGGCCGCGCGGGGCCGGTGTGGGCCGCGCGGTGCCGGTGTGGGCCGCGCGGTGCCCTGGCCGCTTGGTCCGGCGGGGCCGGCCGGTACCCGGGCGGATACCCACCGGCACCTGGCTCCGGCGGGGCGGCCGGTACGGAAATATGATCGCGCCGCTTTTGGGACGGTAGTCCTCAGAATGCCAATGTCAGGTGCGTGACATCTAGATCGTCTTACTTGGTGCAACCTTGACCGGCGGACATACGTCCAACTCCACGTATGGGCGTCCGGCACGCGGAGGGGGCGTGCCGGACGCCCATCTATTGTTTACCGACGGCCGCCGCCAGGCGTTCGGCCTGGCCGGAGGACACGCTGTTATCTGGCTTACGTCCAGGCCGTTCCTCAACAGGGCCGCACTTCAGCCGGGCGGTGCTTCGACGGGCGGTGCTTCGACAGGCGTCCGGGAATTATTTTATCGATGATGTTTCCTGAATCCGGTGTGCGGCTGTCGCGGCTGTGGCCCCGGGGCGCCGGCAGCCCGGCCCACCGCCGTCCACCGTCATGACGGGTGGCCGGCCGGGCGCGCGGGCCACCGTCCGACGATGATCGGTACGGGATCGCCACGGACGAGACAGGGACCGAGCGGGCCGACTGTCCCGTCGGGCCGCGTCCCGGGGACGGCAGGATGGAACGATGGCACGACGACGCGGTCAGGAAACGATCCGAGACATGGCGCTGTCCCTCGGAGTGGTGATGGCCGGGGTGCTGCTGGTCGCGCTGTTCATGCCCAGAGGCGGCGGCGACCCGGTGCGCCCGGTGGACACGGCCGCCCCGGTGGCCGCGTTCGCGCGGTCGGCGCCCTTCGGTGTCCTGGCGCCGACCGGCCTGCCCGGCCACTGGAGGGCCACCTCGGTCCGGGCCTCCGGGCTGTCGGACACCGAGCCGGGAACGGTCGAGCTGACGATCGGGTACGTCGTCGACCGCCCGGACGACAGGACATACGCGCAGCTCAACGAGAGCAACGCCCGGGACGCGGTCAAACGCGTCCTGGGGGACCGGCCCGTGACGGGGACCGTCGAGCTCGCCGGAACGTCCTGGCAGGAAAGACGGGATGACGCCGGCCATCTGGCGCTGACCCGCCAGACCGGTGACGTCGTGCTGATCGTCTCCGACGGCGGTGGCAAGGGCGGGGCGTCCGCCGCCGACCTGGGGGCGCTGGCGGCGTCGCTACGCCCGCACGCCGCGCCGTAGGCCGCGCGTCAGCAGGCCGCGCGTCAGCAGGCCGCGCGTCAGCAGGCCGCGCGTCAGCAGGCCGCGCGCCAGCGGGTGAGCCTGGCGTCAGCGGGCGTCTGGCGTCAGGGGCGCCTGGATTCTCAGTGGGCGCCCGGATCCGCGGCCGCGTCGGCACCGGCGGCCTCGACGGCGCCGTCGAGGCGGGCGCGGGCTCCCTCCAGGAACGCCTGGCACACCTTCGCAAGCTCTTCGCCGCGTTCCCACAGCGACAGCGACTCCTCCAGGGTGGTGCCCCCGGCTTCCAGCCGGCGGACGACCTCCTCCAGCTCCGACCGGGCCCGTTCGTATGTCAGCGCTGTCTGCCGCGCCGGCGCTGTCCGGCGCTGTGCTGTCCCTGCTGATGCTGCGCTGTCCGGCGGCACCGCGCTGTCCGGTTCCGGCATCGAGCCTCCTCACATCTGTCGGCCTCCCGCCCCAGCC
>NZ_CEVIVC010000049.1:10013-34193 GCF_982290645.1 Protofrankia sp. CiP1_Cm_nod4 | reverse complement strand
CGACCAGGCCGGCCGGCGCGGGGGCGGGCGAGGTCGCCGCCGGGGGAGCGCCCGGCCTGGTCGTGTGCCATGTCTCACACGTCTACCCGACCGGTGCCTCGCTGTACTTCACCGTCGTGTGCGCCGGCCGTGACGACCCGGTGGCACGGTGGCGCAGGGTGAAGGCCGCCGCCTCGCGCGCGATCGTCGAGACCGGCGGGACGATCACCCACCATCACGCCGTCGGCGTCGACCACCAGCCCTGGCTCACCGCGGAGATCGGCGATCTCGGGGTGGCGGTGCTGCGCGCGGTGAAGCACACCCTTGACCCGGACGGCATCCTCAACCCTGGCGTCCTCGTCCCCCGGGCCACCTGAGCCGGCCGGCCCGGCGGGGTCGCCACGGACCCGGTATGCGGCCCCTGGGCCGCTGCCGACCCGAGGGCGGGATGATCACCGGTCCGGCCCTGGCGGCCTGCGGCCCCTGGGCCGCTGCCGACCGCAGGCCCTCCGGGCCGCCGCAGGCACCGCTACGGACATGCGGCCCGCTGGGCTGTTATGGGCTCGCGGCACGTTGGGCCGTTATGAGCTCGTGGCCCGCTGGGCCACTATGGGCGCATGCAGCAGGAGCGCGCCGACCCGCGCCGGGAGCGGGCGCTTGTCGTTGTCGGGCCGGGGCAGGCGTTCGGCGTCCAGCTCCTGCGCCGGTTCGCCCGGGAGGGCTTCGGGCTCGCGGTGATCGCCCGGTCGGCCGACACGGTCCACCGGGTGACGGCCGGCCTCGCCCGGGACGGGATCGCCGTCAGTGGCGAGGTTGCGGACGTCACCGAGCCGGGCGCGGTGGCCACGGCGCTGGACAAGCTCGCCGACGAGCTCGGCGGCCTGACCGCCGTGGTCTACAACGCCAAGCTGAGCATCCGGGGCACCGCCCTGTCGGTGTCGGCGGACACGGTCAACCAGACCCTCGCGGTCAACGTCACCGGGGCGCTGACCGTCGTCCAGGCTGCGGTGACGCTGCTGGCCGAGCGTCCCGGGGCGTGTGTGCTGCTGACCGCGGCCGGGCCGCGGACCGAGCCGGCCGCCGGCCGGTTCGCCCTCGCGATCGGCAAGGCGGGGCTGCTCGCGCTCGGGACGTCGCTGGAGCCGGTGCTGCGCGCCCGCGGTATCCGGCTGCGGACCGTGGTGCTCGACGCCCGGGTGGCCCCCGACGGCCGGCTCTCCCCGGACGCGGTGGCCGAGCATTTCTGGAACGCCTACACCGCCGCCCGCGGATCGGTCTTCCGGCTGGGCCCGCCCAGCGTCACCGAGCGGGCGCCGCACCTGTTCGGGGACGGGCACTTTCCCGGGTGATCTGACCCATGCCGTGCCGGGATCCGCCATCCATGCGACCATCCTGACCGTGAGCACTGGACACGACGACGACCCGGACGTGGGCAGCGAGCCCGTGGATTCGACCCGGCGCCTCCCACCGTCCGGTGCCGCTGCCGGCGCTGGTGCCCAGACACACCGGGCCCGCGTCGGCCCGGTCGGCCCGCCGCCGCCCGTCGACTCGTTCCGGCCGGCTCCCCAGCCCGGCTGGTCCGGGCCCCCCGGCACACCGGCACAGCCCGACGCGCCGGCACAGCCGGGTCAGCCGGGTCAGCCGGCGGCACCGATACCGCCGACCAGCGCGTTCCCACCGCCCGAGGGCCTGCCGCCCGAGGGCCCGCCGCCCGGGAGCCCGCCGTACGGGAGCCCGCCGTACACGGGTGCGCAGTACGGAGGTCCATCGTATGGAGGCCAGCCCCCCCTCGCGCCCACCGGCGTGACGCCGGGCCCGGTATCCCGCCGCCGGCGGCGGTGGCCGATCATCACGTTGGTCGTGCTGGTCATCCTGTTGGTCGTGGCCGACCGCGCGGCGGTGCCGATCGCCGAGAGCCAGATGAAGGCGAAGGCGGAGACGTCGGTGGCGCAGAGCAGCACCAACCCCGGGGTCAGGCCACCCAGGGTCACCGCCGTCTCGATCGGTGGCTTCCCCTTCCTCACCCAGGTCGTCTTCGGCAAGTACGACGACCTGCGGGTGACGGTCACCGACATTCCCACGCCCGGCCCGCGGATCACCGAGGTGAAGGCCAGGCTGCAGGGCGTCCACGTGCCGTTCTGGGACGCCATCCGCGACCAGGTCAAGGACGTGCCGGTCGACAAGGTGACCGCGGACGTGCAGATCACCTATGACGATCTCAACGCCTACCTGGCAACGCAGAACGTGAAGGTCACCCCGGTCGGCGACGGCCAGGAGGTGCACATATCCGGCAGGATCGACACAGGCCTCCTCGGTACCCAGGAGCTGAGCGGGGCGACCCGTTTCGGGGTCCAGGACAACACGCTGACCCTGATACCCACCGAGATCCTTGGTTTCCGGCTGCCGGGCCTCCCACTGCCGGGGATCCCGCTGCCGATCGACAACCTGCCGTTCAACCTACGGATCGAGAAGGCCGCCACCGGCAAGGACGGTCTCTCGGTCACCGCGACGGCGACGAACGTGGTCCTGCCCGCGGAACCCGCACCGGCTTCGTAACGGACGGTACGCGCCACGGCAGGTGGCTGGAAGAGGCTGGACGCCGGAAGAAGGCGGCGAGCGGTATCCGTGCCCGGCTGCCGGGCCGGTGCCGGTCGCCGTCCGTACCGGCTCGTCGTGACCGTTCGCTATGCGCTCGGTCATGAATCCCGGTCGCCGTTCGTTTGCTTTCGGTGACCGTGAGGATTCGGCCCACTGGTGGCACGCGAAAAACAAGATCTTTTTTCCTGGCCCTCTGTCGTGACGTCGAATCGACGACAGTTGACGGACGTGGGATAGCCCGCGCGTCATCCTCGGCCGGTACTGGATATCGTCACACCGGCAGCCGGCCGTCTACGGACATGACTGGCCCCACGCAGCCTGCTCCTCTGCGTCCAGTCCGTGGTGATTGGCACACCCATCGTCGATCGAGGTAGGTGGGCGGCGCTACGATCCGACGACCAGCAAGATCGGAAAATTCATGTCGAAGTCAGTCCGGCGGGACATCCGGCCTGTGTCCCGCCCCAGAGGGCCGATGGCGGCGCGAGCGCACTTCTCGCGCACTGCCGGGGGCCACCGTCCCTGGGTCGCCGAAGGGGGAAACACGTGCAGACGACCCTGAGAGTCGTCAGCGGTGCCAACGTGGCCACCGTGCCCGCCGGCCAGCCGTTCGTCGTCGGCCGCGCGCGCACGGCCGACTTCGTGATGCCGGACAGCCGGGTCTCCCGCCGGCACCTGCTGATCGAGCCGGTCGGCGCGGGCTGGGCCGTCCGGGACATCAGCTCGAACGGGACCTGGCTCGACGGCCAGCGGGTGCAGAGCGTCGACGTCAACGGCGAGGTCCGGTTCCGGCTCGGTACCCCGACCGGGCCGGAGGTCGTCGTCCTGCTGGAGGCTCCCGCCGGCTACGCCGACCCCCCGCGTTACGCCGACCCGCACTTCGAGATGCCGACGATGCTGCGTGACTCCGCCGGCTACGAGCCCGGCCCGCAGCTGCCCCGGCAGCCGTCGGGCAACCAGGCCGAGACGAGCAGCCACGATCTCGACCGTGAGCACGAGCGCCAGACCTCCTACCGGCTGCGCCCGGGCCGGATGTCCATCGGCCGTTCCCGGGACAACGACATCGTCGTGGGCGACCTGCTGGCCTCCCGGCGGCACGCCGAGATCTACCTGGCCCCCGGCGGGGACGTGGAGATCGCCGACCTCGAGTCGGCCAACGGGACGTTCGTCAACGGCAAGCGCATCATCCGCGAGCCGGTGCCGCAGGGCGCGGTCATCGCCGTCGGCCACCACGTCTTCCAGCTCGTCGGGGACGAGCTCGTCGAGTACATCGACTCCGGGGACGTCAGCTTCGAGGCCGACGGCCTGAACGTGTGGGCCGGCCAGAAGCAGCTCATGCACGACATGACCTTCCGGCTGCCCGGCCGGGCGCTGCTGGCGGTGGTCGGGCCCAGCGGCGCGGGCAAGTCCACCCTGCTCAACGCCCTGACCGGTTTTCGCCCCGCGGACCAGGGCGCGGTGCGTTACGCCGGCCGGGACATGTACTCCGAGTACGACGAGCTGCGCCGCCGCATCGGTTACGTCCCCCAGGAGGACCTGCTCCACACCACGCTCAGCGTCCGCCGTGCCCTGGAGTACGGCGCCGAGCTGCGTTTCCCGCCGGACACCACCAAGCAGGAGCGTGGTGCCCGGGTGGACGAGGTCCTCGCCGAGCTCGGTCTGACCCAGCACGCCGACACCCAGGTGGCCAGGCTCTCCGGCGGCCAGCGCAAGCGCACCAGCGTCGCCCTGGAACTGCTGACCAAGCCCACCCTGCTCTACCTGGACGAGCCCACCTCCGGCCTCGACCCGGGCATGGACAAGAACGTCATGGAGTCGCTGCGCAAGCTGGCCGACGACGGGCGCACGGTCGTCGTGGTCACCCACAGCGTCGCCCAGCTGGATCTCTGCGACTACGTCCTGGTGCTGGCGCCCGGCGGGTACGTCGCCTACTTCGGCCCGCCGCGCGACGCCCTGTCCTTCTTCACCAAGAGGGACTACCCGGACGTCTTCCTGATGCTGGAGGCCACCCCCGGCGCGGAGTCGGCGGAGCGGTTCCGCCAGTCGCGCTACTACGTCCCCGCGTCGGTGACCGCGCCGTCGGCCCGCCCGGCACCGGAGGACCTGCCGAGCATCCGCCAGCAGTCGGTGCTCTCCCAGCTCGTCACGTTAAGTAGGCGAACACTCTCCGTTGTCGCGTCCGACAGATCCTACCTACGACTGATCATCGCCTTCCCGTTCCTGCTCGGGCTCATCCCACGGGCCATCCCCGGCGGGTTCGGCCTGCCCGAGGACGGCTCACCGAATTCGGACGCCGGCACGATCCTGCTGGTGATGGTGCTGTGCGCCTGTTTCATGGGGATGGCGAACTCCGTCCGGGAGATCGTCAAGGAACGGGCCATCTACCGGCGGGAACGGGCGATCGGGCTGTCCCGGACCGCCTACATCGGCTCGAAGATCGTCGTACTGGCCCTGATCACGACGTTGCAGGCGATCCCGTTCACCCTGATCGGCCTGGTCCGCCGGGAGCCCGACACAGCGGTCGTGCTGGGCAACCCCCTGCTCGAGTGCCTGCTCGCGGTGATCGTGGTGTCGCTGGCGTCGGCCATGCTCGGGCTGCTCATCTCCGCCCTGGTCGACAACGCGGACAAGACCATGCCGCTGCTCGTCCTGCTCACCATGGCGCAGCTCGTGTTCAGCGGCGGCATCCTGCCGGTGCACGGCAAGCCCGGCCTGGAGCAGGTCAGCCTGGTCGCGCCGGCCCGCTGGGGCTACGCCGCACTGTCCTCGGTCGGTGACCTGAACGCGATCAGCCGGGCCCGTGAGCATCGCCCCGACGGCAAGCCGCTCAACCCCAAGGTCGTCGACGACCCGTTCTTCGACCACACCGCGCGGGCATACGGCATCGACATCGCCGGCGGCGTGGCGATCGGCGTGATCTGCGTCATCGTCACGGCCATCCTGATCCGCCGGATGGACCCGAAGACCGCCAAGCGCAAGCCGACGCCGTCCTGACGGTCCGCCCGTCACATCCCTGACCGAGGTCCGGGCAGCTTCCAGGTCGGAAGCCGCCCGGACCTCGTGCTGTCCGGGGCGAAAAAGCCGTAGCCGCCCTGTCGATGCCCGGCGTCCCGGCACCGGGACAGGGAGCCCAGCCGGTTACGGCTGCCAGGGGGCCCGGCCGGTTACGGCTGCCGGGGGGCCCGGCCGGTTACGGCTGCCGGGGGGCCCGGCCGGTTACGGCTGCCGGGGGGCCCGGCCGGTTACGGCTGCCGGGGGGCCCGGCCGGTCACGGTCGCCGGGGGGCTCAGCCGGAGGTCCAGCGCGGGGTCGCGTCGTCCCCCCGGAACGAGGTCAGCTTCTGGGCGTGGGCGTCGTCGAGGGCGGTCGCGCTCGTCAGGTAGATCTCACGGTTGGTGGCGCCGTCGCGCTGGCTGGTGAAGGCGATCCTCTTGCCGTCCCCGGCCACGAACGTGGGGTCCTGGTCCCGGCCGGGGGCCTCGGTCAGCCGCAGCGGGGTGGCGCCCGGGCTCGCGTCCATGACGAAGACGTCCGTCTCGGCCAGGTTCGAGTCGAAAGCGCGACGGAAGGCGACCTTCTTGCCGTCCGGTGACCAGCACGGGTCCGCGTCGAAGCCCTCCGTGCCCGCGGTGAGCGGGACGGGTTTCGCGCCGGCGGCGGCCGGGTCGGCGTCGATGGTGAACAGCGCGCCGCCGTCGACGCCGTTCGCGCCGACGAAGAACGCGATCCGGTCACCCAGCGGCGACCAGGACGGGTCGGTGGCGCCGGCCGGCACGTTCAGCCTGCGGACGCTGGAGCCGTCGACGGCGGCGACGTAGAGCCCGGTGCCGCCGTCGTTCGGCCCGCGTACCGCCTTGATGACGACGAACCTCCCGGTCGGGTCGACCGACGCCCGGGCGTCCGGCGCGATCGCGAGCTCCGCCGCCGGGCCGGAGGTGAACAGCGGCATCGGCGCGCCGCTGCCGTCCGCGGCGATCGCGACCAGGCTGGGGGAGGAGTCGATCACCGTGTAGAGGACGGTCCTGCGCTGCGGCCCGACGATCACCGGGAGCGCGGCCGGCTTCGCGTCGTCGCCGGTCAGCTTCTTCGGCTGTCCGGGCCTGCCGTCCGGGCCGGCCCGCAGGCTGTAGACCGCCCGCAGGCCGTCCTGTTCGCTGGAGTAGACCAGGGTGTCGTCGCCGAGGCCGACGTCGGATTTCGGCAGGATGTCGACGACCTTCGTCCGCTCGCCGTCCGTGCCCGAGCCGCCGGAGGCCAGCGCCAGCACCCCGCCGACCGTCGCCAGCACCGCGACGGCGGCGCCGGCGGCCACCAGCGCCATCCGCCGGCCGCCGTCGCGTGGCGCCCGGCTGCTGCCGCGTACGGTGGCCGCCGGCCGCGGCTCCCGGCCGGCGGCCGTCGCGCTGCTGTCGCCGCCGGTGCCGGCACCGCCAGTCCCGTCGGCGGAGGGTAACTTCCAGCCGTCCAGCACCTGGATGACCGTCGCCTCGGGGTCGATCTCCGCCACCGACGACGGTTCGCCGAGCAGGCGCAGCATGAGCTGCTGGGCGGTCGGCCGGGCTGCGGGGGCCTTGGCCATCGCGTCCGCGACGATCTCGCGCAGCGGCGGGTCCAGCCCGTCCAGCTGGGGTGCCTCGTTGACCGCCCGGTAGAGCAGGACCTGCGCGGACGCGTCCCCGAAGGGATAACGGCCGGTCGCGGCGAAGGTGACCAGCCCGCCCCAGGAGAAGATGTCGACGGCCGGGGTGACCGTCTCGCCCTGGATCTGCTCGGGCGCCATGAACGCCGGGGTGCCGAGCTGCTGGAGGTTGCCGGTGAGGTTGCTCGCCGAGTCCAGCGCCCGCGCGATCCCGAAGTCGATCACACGGGGCCCGAAGGGGGAGAGCACCACGTTGGACGGTTTGAGGTCGCGGTGCACGATGCCGGCGCTGTGGATCGCGGTCAGGGCCGCGGCCACGCCGACCGCGAGCTGCTCGAGGTTCGCCGCCGACAGCGGGCCGCTCTCGGCGACGAACCTCGCCAGCGTCCTGCCCTCGATGAACTCGGTGACCAGGTACGGCCGCTCGGCGTCGGGCTCGGCGTCGAGCACCTCGGCGGTGCACACCCGGGCGACCCGGCGGGCCGTCTCGGCCTCCAGCCGGAACCGGGACCGGAACTCGTCGTCGCCGGCCACGTCCGCGCGGATCACCTTGATGGCCACCAGCCGGCCGGTCTCGGAGCGCCCGAGGTAGACGGTCCCCATCCCGCCCTCGCCGAGCTTGCCCAGCAGGGTGTACGAGCCGAGCTGGGCGGGGTCGTCCGGGCCCAGCGCGGTGGTCCGTACGTCCGTGGCCGCGTCCGGCGGCGCCATCGTCTGATCCACCCCCACAGCGGGTTGTGTCCCGGGGCGGGCCCGGGGTGTTTCGTTCATGGCTCGTTCACAACAGCCGGCGCCGCCGGCATCCGGACCGGCCTGCGCCGGTGCCCGCGGGTATGCGGGTATCCGGTGAAAGCCGTGGCCGCCCCTGGCCGGCCCATCCAAAAGTACTCCGCTGGTCGTGTCACTGACTCCCGGCTTTCCCCTTTCAGGGGGCATGGCATGCTGCCCGTATGCCGCAGCCGCGACGATTGTTTCCGCTGGCCGTCCGTGTGCTGGTCGCCGTGACGGCCGCTGCCGCACTGGTGGCGGTGGGATGCGGCAGTTCGGATTCACCGAAGGGCTCCGCCAGCGGCCGGCCCGCGTCCGTGCCGACCGCGGATCCCACCACGCCGGTGTGGGGTTTTCTGCGTTCGGACGATGCCGCTGCCGCCATCGGCGCCCCGCGGACGCCGGCGGCCGAGGTCCAGGCCGGTAGCTGGCAGTCGGCCGCGGGCACCAGGCAGGCGAAGGCGACGGTGATCCGCCGCGGGACGGGCCGCTACAGCGCGATCTTCCCGGGTGTCGGGGTGCCCGGCGGACGGGGCGCGGCGGTGGTGACCGCGGTCGGTGACGCGCCGGTGCACTGCCATGCCGAGGACTGGGCGCCGTCCGGCCCGGACGAGCAGGTCACCCTGGCCTGCCGGAAGCTCACCGGGGCCTACGTCGACTCCCGGTTCACCGCGCTGTTCACGTTCGCGCCGGCGTCCCACCGCCCGGCACCCAGCGAGCCGTACGCCTACTTCCGGGACGACGCGCCGAGCCAGCAGCAGGTCCGCCCGGACAACAGCTACAGCCTCGCCGGCCCCGGCACCATCGAGATCAACTGGCGTGGCATCGGCCGCTACTCGATCGACCTGATCGGCAGGCTCTACGCCCGCACCGGCAACAACCTCCAGGTCAACTCGGTCGGTTCCACGACGGTGGGATGCAGCGCGCTCGGCCGGGAGGTGCACGAGGACCGCCAGACCATCTTCGTCGGGTGCGCGAACGGGCAGACCTGGACGGACTCGCCGTTCGTCGTCGTGTACGGCAACCAGCACACGGTGATCCCGGTGGAGAACGCGGCGTTCGGGCACTCCTTCACCGGCCTGGAGGAGGCCGGCACCGGGCGGATCCTGCAGCCGCCGCTGGGGCGGACCGTCGAGGTGTGGCCCCGCTACTCCGCCAACAGCGCGAAGCAGACGAACACGGTCCGGCACGTCGCGACCGGGGTCTACGAGATCCTCTATCCCGGTGTCGGCCGGGCGCCGGACCATGTCCAGGTCACGCCGTACGGCGAGCCGACCCGCCGCTGCGCGATAGCGGAATGGGCGTCGCCGCCGACCGGAGCGGCCGGGGACGTGACGACCAGGGTCGTCTGCTTCGACCCCGACGGCAGCCGCGCCGACTCCCAGTTCAGCCTCGCCTACGTCAGCGCCGCGGGCCTGACGCCCTGAGGCCGTCTCCGGACGCCCGGTCCTGACGTCCGGGGAGACCGACGTCCGGGAAACCGGCGCCCGGAAGAGCGACGCCCGGGAAACCGGCGCCCGGAAGAGCGACGTCCGGGAAGACGGCGGGGCCAGAGCGACGTCCGGGAAGACGGCGGGGGTCAGGCGGACAGGGGCTCGCGCGGGGCGGGCAGCCCGGGCAGGCCGGCGAACTCGGCGATCAGCTCGTAGGAGCGGATCCGCGCGTCGTGCGGGTGGGCGTTCGTCACAATCATGATCTCGTCTGCCTCCGTCGCGTCGATCAGGGCGTCCAGGCTGGCGCGGACCGTCTCCGGTGACCCCACGATGTGGGAGGCGGCCACGCCGTCGGCGGCGGCCCGTTCGGCGGGCGTCCAGGGGTACGCCGCGGCCTGCTCGGGCGTGGGGAAGACGTCCGGATGGCCCTGGCGCAGCCGCAGCATCGCCAGCCGGGTCGGCCCGGCGAGCCAGTGCGCGGTCTCGTCGGTGTCCGCGCAGATGACGGCGGCGGCGACCATGGCGTAGGGCCGCTCCCGCCCCGGGGCCGGCCGGAACGACGAGCGGTACAGCGCCAGCGCCGGCAGCGTGTTCACCGGGCTGAAGTGGTGCGCGAAGGCGAACGGGAGGCCGAGGTAGCCGGCGAGCTGCGCGCTGTACCCGCTGGAGCCGAGCAGCCACACCGGTGGTGTCTCACCGTGTGGGACGGCGGTCACCGTCCGGAGCGGATGGCTGGGGGGAAAGGAGTTGCCGAGGAAGGCGACGAGCTCGGCGAGCTGCGCGGGGAAGTCGTCGGCGGACACCGGCCCGCTCGAGCGCCGCAAGGCCTGCGCGGTCGCGGAGTCGGTGCCCGGGGCCCGTCCGATGCCGAGGTCCACCCGGCCCGGGAACAGCGCCCCGAGCGTCCCGAACTGCTCGGCGATGATCAACGGTGCGTGGTTGGGCAGCATGATCCCGCCCGAGCCGACCCGGATGCTCGTGGTGGCCGCGCCGACCTGACCGATCAGGATGGACGTCGCCGAGCTGGCGATGCCGGGCATGCCGTGGTGTTCGGCCAGCCAGTACCGGTGGTAGTTGAGCTCTTCGGCCCGGCGGGCGAGGTCGAGGGTGTTGCGCACGGCCTGGGCCGGCGTCGAACCGGACACCACCGGCACCACGTCGAGAACGGACAGGGGCAGGGATCGGGAGAGGGTCACACGGGAGGTAACTCCCCGGGCTCGTGAGGATCTTCCCAGTTGCCGCCGGAAACGCCGCCGGGCCGGTAAGGTATTCCTGCCGGCCGTGACATGGCCCCCGGGCTCAACCCTTTGTCGCTGCGAGCGACCATGCGCCGAGAGGCGACCTGCGCGGCCGGCACCTCACCCTCTTGCTTCCCCGGTGCCCGGCCGGCTTGCTTCCCCGGTGCCCGGCCGGGTGCGTCCGCCTCAGGCGAACCACAGGATGTCGTCGACCGGCCGGCGGGGGGTCGCCTTCAGCGGTTCGGCGCCGGGCAGCGGGTAACCGGCCCTGATGATCATCTGGATGTGCCCCAGGCCGCCGACCGAGTGCCGCAGCAGCTCCCGGGTCACCTCGAGGTCGACGGCCTGGCCCAGCGGTGACGTCGCGATGCCACGCGCGGCCGCGGTCAGCAGCACCCGTTCCATGGCCTGGCCGGCCCGCAGCCGGTCGGCCGGGGTGTCGGCGTCGGTACCGACCAGCAGCACGACGGGACGTTCCACCCCGGTCTGCTCCAGGCGCAGGCCGGGCTCGCCGACCACGTTGAAGTCACGGACGGCGAACTCGGACTGCCGCGGCTGGTCCGAGCCGATCACCACGTCCCGGGGGATACCGTCCCGCGCCTGCGGGGCCGTCCGGCTCCACGACTCCAGCTCCGCCCGGTAGGCCGGGTCGTGGTTCTCCAGCCAGTCCGCGCGGGAGATCAGCACACTGGTGTCGATCCGCAGGTCGGTGTCGTCCACGGACACCAGCCAGGCGTCCTCCGCCTCGGCGGCCAGCCGCAGCGTCCGCAGGTGCTCCGGTTCCAGCGGGCGGGGGTCGAAGGGCCTGCGGTCGGTGCGCCGATGGTGCGTTGCCGCCAGCAGCGCCTCGTCCCGCGGGCCGGCCGGCGCGCTGCCGGTGATCCGGATCAGGGCCAGCGGCCCGGAGCCAAGGTCGTCGTCCCCGGCCGGGAAGAGCGTCACATCGGGGACGAGCCCGGCGGCGTGGACGGCGAGGCGGGCGTGCAGCAGGGCCGCGCCGCAACTGAGCAGGAGCTGCCGGCCGTCCGGGTCAGCGACGCGCAGCTGGCGGGAGGTGTCGGCGAAGAGATACAGATCACGGTCCGTCGCCCGCCAGCGCCACGGCTGGGTGTTGTGGATCGACGGAGCCAGGCCGGCCGCCTCGACGATCCCGCGGGCAAGGTCCCTGAGCAGGGTGTCGGTGCTAGTCACCACTACGACGGTATGCCCTTGGACCGGTCATGTCCCGATGCCCTCGTTTCATGGTCGTCAGGACGTCGCCGCGCGTATCGTCGGTCCGGTGGAGCCTGTCCGCGTTTTCGTTCTCGATGATCACGAGATCGTCCGGCGCGGGATGCGCGAGCTACTGGAAAGCCAGGGCGACATCAAGGTCGTGGGGGAGGCCGGTCTCGCGGCCGAAGCCCTGCGGCGCATCCCGGCGCTACGTCCAGACGTCGCCATCCTCGACGCCCGTCTGCCCGACGGCAGCGGCATCGACGTGTGCCGCGACATCCGTTCCGGCACACCGGAGGTGCCCTGCCTGATCCTGACATCCCACGACGACGACGAGGCCCTGTTCGCCGCCATCATGGCGGGCGCGGCCGGTTACGTACTCAAGCAGATCAGAGGCAATGATCTCATCGGCGCGGTCCGCACGGTCGCGTCCGGCCAGTCCATGCTCGACCCCGCCGTCACCCAGCGGGTGCTGACCCGGCTGCGCGACGGGGCACCGGAGGACCGCCTGCTGTCCACGCTGAGCGAGCGGGAGCGGCAGATCCTCGGCCTCATCGCCGAGGGGCTGACCAACCGCCAGATCGCCAGCAGAATCCATCTGGCCGAGAAGACGGTCAAGAACAACGTCTCGTCCATCCTGGAGAAGCTCGGCCTGACCAGCAGGACCCAGGCCGCGGTCTTCGCCACCAAGCTCGCCGGCTAGCCCACCGCCAGGCCCGCCGGCCAAGCCCGCCGGCAGGCCTGCTGACAAGCCCGCCGGCAGGCCTGCTGACAAGCCCGCCGGCAGGCCTGGCGGCAGGCCTGCCGGCGGGCCTCCACCAGCCTGTCGGGTCCGGCCGCACGGCCTGGCGGGGCTTGTGGCCCGCTCTGGCAGGCCGGCCCGGACGCGCGGGACCTTCGGTCCCGTGGTCTACCCGAATCGCTCTCGTCCGCGTCGCCGGGCGCTGCGAGCGTGAACGGTGTGGAGACGACATCCGACATCGTGGTGGGGATCGACGCCTCCGCTGACGCGGAGTCGGCCCTGCGCTGGGCCCGCGCCCACGCCGGGCTGACCGGCAGGCGGATACGGGCGGTGCTCGCCTGGGGCCCGGGCGGGCGCCCCCGGGTGGTCGACGACATCTCGCCGTCGGTCGGCGTCGACGACCTGGAGCGCGCGGCATCGCAGGTGCTGCACGACGCGGTCCGGCGGGCGGGGCTCGACGGCCTCGCGGTCGACGTCGTCGAGCGCACCGTCTACGACTCGCCGTCGGACGCCCTCGTGGAGGAGTCCCGGGACGCGCTGATGCTCGTCGTCGGTGCCCGGGGGCTCGCCCGGATGCGTCGGATGTTCGTCGGTTCGGTCACCGCGCGGTGCGCGCAGGAAGCGGCTGTTCCTGTGGTCGTCGTGCGTGGGCCGGCGCCACCACGGCCGGACGGCCGTCCGGTGCTGGTCGGTGTCGATGGTTCGCAGGGCTCGCTGGCCGCGCTGCGGTGGGCGGCGGTCCAGGCGGGGCTGCGTCGGGTCCCGCTGCGGGTCGCGCACTGCTGGCTGCCGGAGCCGCCGCTGGGCCCCGCCGACCTGCCAGCGTTCGACCTGCCAGCGTTCGACGAGGCGGTGCTGGAGAAAGCTGCCCGTCTCACTCTCGACACGGCCCTCGAGCGGGGGCTGGCGGGCCGTACCGAAACGGTTGCCACCCGTGCGGTTGCCACCCGTGCGGCTGTCGCCGATGTCGCCGTCGAAGCCGTGCTGGTGGCCGGCTCGGCGGCGCATGGCCTGATCATGGCTGCCCGGTCGGCCCAGCTGCTGGTGGTCGGCGCCCGTGGCCGTGGCGGGTTCGGCGGGCTGCTGCTCGGGTCGGTCGGCCACCAGGTCGTCACACACGCTCCGTGCCCGGTCGCTGTTGTCCGTTAGACCCGGCCCGGGCCGGGGGCGGCGCGATCGTTTCCTCGCGTGGCCCCTGATCCGCCCTGCCCAGCCTTCATGGGCCGCCGGCGGCGCGGCCACGCGTCCGCGCCGCCGGCGGCCGGAGTTCCCCGGTCGCTGAAAGGAACACCGATGAACCAGGAACACAGATGAGTCAGGACACGATTGCCCGCTGGCAGTTCGCGATCACCACCGTCTACCACTTCCTGTTCGTCCCACTGACGATCGGACTTTCGCTGCTGGTCGCCGGCATGCAGACCGCATGGGTCCGGACCGGCAGTGTCGAATGGCTTCGCCTGACCCGTTTCTGGGGCAAGCTGATGCTCATCAACTTTGCCATGGGAGTGGTCACCGGAATCGTTCAGGAATTCCAGTTCGGAATGAACTGGTCGGATTACTCGCGCTTTGTCGGGGACGTTTTCGGCCCGCCGCTGGCGATGGAGGCGCTGATCGCCTTCTTCCTGGAGTCGACCTTCCTCGGCCTGTGGATCTTCGGCTGGGACCGGCTGCCCAAGCGCGTCCACCTCGCCACCATCTGGCTGGCCTCGCTCGGCACCGTGATCAGCGCCTACTTCATCCTGGCGGCGAACTCGTGGATGCAGCACCCGGTCGGCTACCGGATCAACCCGGAGACCGGGCGGGCCGAGCTCACCTCGATCTGGCAGGCGCTGACGAACCCGACGCAGATCGTCACCTTCCCGCACGTGCTGTCCGCCTCGCTGCTCACCGGGGGTGCGGTGCTGGTCGGGCTGTCCTGTTGGCACCTGCGCAAGGGGCAGCAGGTCGACCTGCACCGGCGGGCCGTGCGGCTGGGCCTGGTCGTGTGTGCCGTGGCGTCGGTGGGGGTGCTGCTCTCCGGGCACTTCCAGGGCCAGGTCATGACCAGGCAGCAGCCGATGAAGATGGCCTCCGCCGAGGCGCTGTGGGACACCGAGAAGAGCGCGGGCTGGTCCCTGTTCGCCTACGGGGACGTCTCCCACGGCGAGAACAAGGTCGACATCAAGATCCCCTACATGCTGTCGTTCATGGCCACGAACTCCTTCACCGCGGAGGTGGAGGGGGTCAACGACCTGCAGGCCGCCGCGGTCGCCAAGTACGGCCCCGGCGACTACACGCCGGTCATGGGAGTCACGTTCTGGAGTTTCCGGATCATGATGGCGCTGGGCGGGGCCTACTTCGCGCTGGCGGCCTTCGGCCTGTGGCGGATGCGCCGCGGCGGGCTGCCCGGCGGACGCCATGTGCTGCTGGCGTTCGTGGGCGCCACCGTGCTGCCGTACGCGGCGAACACCGCGGGCTGGATCTTCACCGAGATGGGACGCCAGCCGTGGGCGGTGTTCGGCCTGCTGCGCACCTCCGACGCGGTCTCCCCGAACGTCTCCACCACCGCGGTGGTCCTGACGCTGGCCGGCTTCACCGTTCTCTACGGCACGCTCGCCGCGGTCGCGCTGCGCCTGTTCCTGCGGCACGGCACGCACGAGATCCCGGAGCTGAGCCCGACCGTGACCGTCGACGGCGAAGCGCGGCCCGGCGAGGCGTTGCCGTCACTGGCCTACTGACATCCCGGGATCAGGAGTAGGGCGATGCTTGAGGAGTTCTGGTTCGTGCTCGTCGCCGTCCTGTGGGTCGGCTTCTTCGTCCTGGAGGGCTTCGACTTCGGTGTCGCGGCCCTGCTGCCGGTGATCGGCCGTGACAACGAGACCGACCGCCGGGCGGTGCTCGGCACCATCGGCCCGGTCTGGGACGCGAACGAGGTGTGGCTGCTCACCGCCGGCGGTGCGATGTTCGCCGCTTTTCCGGAATGGTACGCGAGCCTGTTCAGCGGAGCGTATCTGGCGCTTTTCCTCATTCTGCTCTCGCTGATTGTCCGCGGGGTTTCCCTGGAATACCGGGGGAAGGCCACCACGGCGGCCGGGCGGGCCTGGTGCGACCGCGGGATCGTGTTCGGCGGGGCGTTGCCGGCGCTGCTGTTCGGCGTCGCCTGCACCAACATGGTCCGTGGCCTGGAGATGACCCCCGACCATCAGGTGACCAGCGGGTTCTTCGACCTGCTGAACCCGTACGCCCTGCTGGGCGGGGTGACCACAGCGCTGCTGTGCGTCCTGCACGGGGCGGTGTTCCTGTCGCTGAAGACCCGGGGTGAGATCCGGGCCCGGTCCCGCCAGGTCACCCGGGTGCTGATCCCGCCCGCGCTGGCCGCGCTGGCCGGGCTGGCCGGCTGGACGGTCGCGCTGCGCGGTGGGGTGCTGGTGGCCGCGGTGTCGGCGCTGGCGCTGGCCGCGCTCGGCGGCGCGGCGGCGGCCTGGTTCAACGAGCGGGACGGCTGGGCGTTCGCCGGCACGGCCGGTGCCATCGCGCTGATGGTGGCGAGCTGGTTCGTCGCGCTCTACCCGAACGCGCTGCCGGCGCTCGGCGCGCCGGAGAACAGCCTGACCATCAGCGACGCCGCCTCCGGGCACTACACACTCACGATCATGACGTGGGTGGCGGTGCTGTTCACTCCGGTCGTCCTCGGTTACCAGGCGTGGTCGTACTGGGTGTTCCGGCGGCGGCTGGTGGGGTCTGATGAAGCCGGTTGATCCGCGGCTGCTGCGGGTCACCCCGGCCCTGCGCGGCTACCTGCTGCGGCTGGGGGCGCTCGCGGCCGCCTCGGCCGCCCTGGTGATCGTCCAGGGGACCGTGCTGGCCGACGTCGTGGTGACCGGCCAGCAGGTGGCGGTCGGCGCGCTCACCGGGACGGGGGGCGTCGTCGCGCTGCTCGTCCTGGTCGCCGCCGCCCGGGCGGCGGTGGTCTGGCTGTCCGAGCGCACCGCCGAGCGCACCTGCCCGGCGGTGTCGGCCGGGCTGCGCCAGGCCATGCTCGGCGCGGTCGTCGACCGGACGGCCGGCGGAGTCGCCTCTGTCACCGATGGTAACCATCGTGGCGGAGCCGCCGCCGGCACCGGCGGTGACCATCGTGATCGTGACGGGGGAGCGGGGGCGCTCGCGGTCACCGCGGGCGCCGGCCTGGACGGCATGGACGCCTACCTGACCCGCTTCCTGCCCGCGCTGGTCATGGTCGTGGTCGTCCCGCCGTTCGTGCTGGCCCGGATCGCCGGCGCGGATCTCGCCTCGGCGGCGGTCCTGGCCGTGGTGCTGCCGCTGGTACCGGTCTTCATGGTGCTGGTGGGGCTGGCCACCCGTAACCGCACCGACCGGCAGCTGGCGGTGCTCAGCCGGCTGTCCGGGCACTTCCTCGACGTCGTCGAGGGCCTGCCGACACTGCGGATCTTCAACCGGGCGCGGCCCCAGGTGGCGGTGATCCGCCGGATCACCGACGCCTACCGGGGGCAGACGATGGCGGCGCTGCGCTGGGCGTTCCTGTCGTCGTTCGTGCTGGAGCTGCTCGCGACGCTGTCGGTCGCGCTGGTGGCGGTGTCGGTGGGGCTGCGGCTGGTCTCGGGCTCGCTCGATCTGGGCGCCGGACTGCTGGTGCTGCTGCTCGCCCCCGAGGTGTACCTGCCGCTGCGGCAGGTGGGGGCGCAGTACCACGCGACCGTGTCCGGGCTGACCGCCGCCGCCGCCGCGCTCGACGTGATCGACGCCACGCCGCCGTCGGGCCGCCCCAGCGCCGCGCTGGCGGCGCCGCCAGGCCATCAGGGCGCCGGGCTGGCGGCGCCGCCAGGCCACAGCCTGGCGCCCACCCGGTTCGGCACCCTGCGGCTGGACGGCGTCGACCTGCGCGGCACCGGGCAGGTCGACCTGGACATCCGCCGGGGTGAGATCGTCGCGCTGGTCGGGCCGAGCGGCGCGGGCAAGAGCACCGTGCTGGCGCTGCTGCGCGGGGCGCTGCGCCCCGCGCGCGGCCGGGTGCTGGTGGACGGCGTCGATCTCGCCGAGATCGACCCGGCCGGCTGGCAGGCCCGGGTCGGCTGGCTGCCGCAGCGGCCGCACGCCGTCTGCGGCGGCACGGTCGCCGACGAGGCGCGGCTGGGACGTCCCGGCGCGCCGGCCGCCGAGGTCGCCGCCGCGCTCGCCGCGGCCGGCGCGCCCCCGGCGGACCAGCGCGTCGGCGAGGACGGCGGTGAGCTGTCCGCGGGTGAGCTGCGCCGGGTCGGGCTCGCCCGGGTGCTCCTGCGGGACGCACCGCTGGTGCTGCTCGACGAGCCCGGGGAGAGCCTGGACGCCGCCGCCGAGGAGCGGGTCGCCGCGGCCGTCGCGGCGCTGCGGGGCCGTGCGACGGTGGTGCTCGTCGCGCATTCGGCCGCGCTCGCCGACGTCGCCGACCGGGTCGTCACGATCGCGGCGGGCCGGGTGGCCGCCGACGCCCCGCCCGCCCGGGCCTTCCCACCCGCTCTCCGTCCGGCGCTGTCCGTCCCATCGCCAGCGCTGCCTCTCCGGCCGGCCGTCGCATCCGTCCCGCCGGTGAGCGCATCCGTCCGGCTGGGAGACGCAGACGCGGAAGACACAAACCCGAAGGACGCGGACATACCGGAAGGCGGCTGCGTCGCGTCCGTCCCGCTGGCGGACACGCGCGCCCGGCCCCGGCCGGCCAGCGCCCACCGGCGGGCACTGGAGCTGTTCGTCTCGGCCCGGCGACGGTTCGCCCTCGGCATCCTCGCCGGGGCCGTCTCGCTGGGGTGCGGTGTCGGACTGACCGCCGCGTCGGCGTGGCTGATCGTCCGGGCGTCGCAGCGGCCGCCGGTGCTGACCCTGATGGTCGCGATCGTCGCGGTCCGGGCGTTCGGGCTCGGCCGGCCGGTCTTCCGGTACGTCGAGCGCCTGGTCACCCATGACGCGGCCCTGCGCGGCCTGGCCAGGCTGCGCGCGGAGGTGTTCGCCCGGCTCGTGCCGCTGGCCCCCGCCGCCCTTGGCACCCACCGCCGTGGGGACCTGCTGCGCAGGTTCACCGCGGACGTGGACGGGGTCGGCGAGTCGCTGCTGCGCGGGGTGGCCCCCACCGCGTCCGCGGCGCTCGCCTGTGCCGGCGCTGTGATCATGACTGTCGTTGTGTCGCCGCCCGCGGGGGGCGTCCTGGCGCTCGGGCTCGCGGTGGCCGCGGTGCTGGCCGGGCCGGTGACCGGCCGCCGTACCCAGGAGATGGTCACGGCCACCGCGGCGGCGCGGGCCCGCCGGGACATCGAGATCGTCGCCATGCTGGACGGGCTGGACGAGATCGTGGCGTTCGGCGCGGCGCCCGCCCGGCTCGCCCGGGTGCGCCGCCGAGATGGCGAGATAACCCGGCTGGCGGCGTCCTGGCGCGGGTCACCGGCGTGGGGGAGCGCGGCGGCGACGTTCGCCGCGGGCCTGACTCTCGCGGCGGTCAGCGCCGTCGGGGTGGCGGCGGTGGGGCAGCGGGCGCTGTCCGGAGTGATGCTCGGGGTGGCCGTGCTCACCACGGTCGCCGCCTTCGAGCCGTTGGCGGGGCTCACCACCGCGTTCGCCGCCCTCGCCGAGGCCCGGGCGTCGGCGGCCCGGGTGTTCGCCGTCCTCGACCGAGAGCCGCTGGTGGGCGAGCCGGCCCACCCGCGGCGGCTGCCCGACGGGCCGCTTGAGGTCCGGATGCGCGATGTCGTGCTGCGGTACGCCCCGGACGGTCCGCCGGTGCTCGACGGCTTCGGCCTCCACCTGCCCGCCGGTACCCGGGCCGCGCTCGTCGGCGCCAGCGGCGCGGGCAAGAGCACCGTCGCCGACCTGCTGCTGCGCCTGCGTGACCCGCAGGCGGGCGAAGTCCTCGTCGGCGGTGTCGACCTGCGCGACGTCGCCACCGACGAGCTCTACCGGCGCGTCACCGGCATGACCCAGGACGCGCACGTGTTCGACGCGACGCTGCGGGAGAACCTGCTGATCGCCCGTACCGACGCGGCCGAGGCCGAGCTCACCGGCGTCCTCGGACGGGTCGGGCTCGGCGACTGGGCCGCCGGCCTGCCGGACGGCCTGGCCACCCGGGTCGGCGCGGACGGGCAGCGGATGTCCGGCGGGCAGCGCCAGCGGCTGCTGCTCGCCCGCGCACTGCTGGCCGACCCCGCGGTGCTCGTCCTGGACGAGCCCACCGCTCATCTCGACCCGGTGACCGAGGCCGCGGTGATGCGCACGATCCTGGACGTCACCCGCGGCCGGACGGTGCTGCTGATCAGCCATCGCACGTCTGGTTTCGAGGAGCTGGACGCGGTGGTGGAGCTGGCGGGCGGCACGCGGACGCCCGCGCTGCGCCCAGCCGCCTGACGGGCGCGGACGCCCGCCCCGCGCCCGGCCGCCGGACGGCGGCTGGGCGCCGTCCGGCGGGGCTGGTGGCCTCGTACCGCTGGACGGTTCCGTGTCACTCGGTACGGCCTGTGCCGCTCGGGCGACACGGGCCATCGGCGGTATCCGGCCCGTCCGGCCCGTCCGGCTTGTCCGGTCCGCCTGGCCCGTCCAGCTTGCCTGGCTCGTCCGACGTGTCCGGCGCCTGGGTCCGGGCGGACCAGGACAGCCGGGTGCCGGCGGAGGCGGGGGAGAACACGATGAACCTGCCGCCCAGCTCCTCCGCCCGGCTGCGCATGTTGGCCAGCCCGCTGGAGCCGTCCCGGCCCTCCGGGTTCACCCCGCCGGCCCCGTTGTCGATGACCTCCAGCCGTACCTGGCCGTCGGTGGACCAGACGGTCACGTACACCTGGGTCGCCGACGCGTGCCGGGCGACGTTCGACAGGGCCTCGCGCAGCACCGCCACCAGATGCTCGCCGACGACACTGCACACGCTGGAGTCCAGCGCGCCCTCGAAGCGCAGGTGCGGCGCGAACCCGAGGGAGACGGTCGCGTCGTCGACGATGTCGAGGAGCTGTCCCCGCAGGCTCGGGATGTCGTCGCGCCCGCGCCGGCGCAGTTGGAAGATCGTCGTGCGGATCTGGCCGATGGTCTCGTCCAGGTCGTCGATGTAGGCGGCGAGCCGGTCCTCATGCTGGCCCCCGCCGGTGCGCGAGACCAGGCCCTGCAGCCCGATCGCCGTGGCGAAGATCCGCTGGATGACGTGGTCGTGCAGGTCGCGGGCGATGCGGTCGCGTTCCTCCAGGACGGCGATGCGGCCGCGGTCGGCGCGGGCCTGGGCCAGCTCGAGCGCCAGCGCTATGTGCCCGGCGAAGCCCGACGCCATGTCGATGTCGGCGTCGGTGAAAAGCCGTCCCTCGGCCCGCCGGCCGAGCACGAGCGCCCCGACGCTCTCCCCGGAGGCGATGAGCGGGATCACCATGGACGGCCCGTTCTGGCCGGCCAGCGGATCCGAGGCGGGAACGACCGCACCGACCAGCCCGTCCGGGTATGCGCCGGTGGCGACCTCGACGACGAGTTCCTCGGCCGACCCGCGGGGGAGCAGCACGGCGGAGAAGTCGGCGACGGCGATTTCCTGGGCCCGGCGCGCGATGAGTTCCAGCGGGTTCGGCCCTTCGGCCAGCAGATGCCGGGTGATGTCGGTGGACGCCTGCAGCCAGCGTTGCCGGCGCTGGGACTCCTCGAAGAGCCGCGCGTTCTCGATGGCGACGCCGGCGCTCGCGGCCAGCGCCTGGACGAGTTCCTCGTCCTCGGCGGTGAAACGGGACGCGTTCTGCTTGTCCGTCAGGTAGAGGTTGCCGAACACCTTGGTGCCGATCCGGATCGGGACGCCGAGGAAGCTGTGCATGGGCGGATGCCCGGCGGGGAAGCCGTCCGCCCGGTGGTCGGTGGTGATGTCGTCGAGCCGCAGCGGGTAGGGCTCCCGGATGAGCAGGCCGAGGATGCCCTTGCCCCGCGGCAGGTCGCCGATCCGGCGGACCATGTTCTCGTCGAAGCCGACGTGGATGAACTGCTCGAGGTTCTGGTCGCGGGCGATCACTCCGAGCGCGCCGTAGCGGGCGTCCACAAGATCGCACGCGGCCTCCACGATGCGGGTCAGCACGACGGGCAGGCTCAGGTCCGAGGCAACCATGCGGCTCGCCCGCAGCAGACCACGCAGGCGACTCTGGGTGACGATCAGGTCCTTGGCCTGGTCGACCCGGTGAGTCACGAAATCTTCACCATATGGTTGTACGGCATTCCCGCCGCCAGTCTCTGCATCCATGACGATGTCAACGTATTACGCCCGACGGCCCCGCAGATCTCCCCTGCGGGCAACATCGCACGAATCATCCTGAGCAGCCTGATCGGCATCTTGTCGCGACCGGTACGACCTGCCGCTCCACCGGTCCACCGTGATTCTTTTCACCGCTTAATGCTTTTCTGGCGGGCGCTCCACGGCAGGAGATATATGCCGGTGGTCAGCCGGGTTCCGGCGGGCCCTGGTCCCTTTCCGTGATTGCGGCAGCAATTCCGTCCGCGACGCCATAAAGATCTTCCTGGTCTGTTATGCGCAGGTACCGGAAGTGCTTGAGCGGGCTCGGGAGATTATCCGGTTCGGTGTCGGAGACGAGCACGGGAAGGACCGCGCGGTCCGACTGGTCGTCCAGCGTCTGGCGCATGAACCGGTTGATTTCGTGGTTCTGGGAACGGCTGACGTACCTGTCGACCAGTACGACGAGGTGCCGTGATCGGGCCAGCAGAGTGCTCAGCGCACGCGACCAGTCCGTGCCGGGACGGAACGACGGCCCGAGCACCCGCAGGCCCCGGCGGGTCAGCAGGGCCTCCAGCGACCTCACGAGCTGTTCACTCTCCGGATATTTGTCATAACTGATGAAGACGTCGAAGTCGTAGCCGTCGCCGCGTGAGCGCAGCCCCTGCCGGGTGGCCGCGTCCACGAACGAGTCCCTGCTCTCGACGAGCAGGTCGCTGCGGTCCAGCTGGTGGGCGATCGTGGCCGCGAGGGTCTCCAGCGAGTATCCGATCTTCTCCGGGGTCGGGTCCTCCTCCTCGAGCGCCGGCAGGTCCTCGCCGAAGCTCCAGTAGGAGACATAGGGGATCGTGAGCAGGCCGAGCAGCCGCTCGACCGGCACCCCCGCCAGCGGCGCCCGCTCCACGGCCCAGTTCCGGAAGAGCGGGGCGAGCTCCCGGCCGAACCGTTCCTGCCAGTACTGAGCCCGGCGGTACTCCTCCCGGGCATCGAAACGCGCGGGGACGGGGAGGGTCAGCAGCAGGGAACGGTCGTAGGGCAGGTCGTCGCGGGCCTTTTCGGCGCGCTCCACGACGTCCAGGACCCCGCGCAGGCTCTGCTCGTTGGCGGTGAAGAGCACGACCAGGATGTCGGGGAGCTGCGCCGTGCAGATCCCGCTGATGTCGGTGATCCCGGTCCGGCTGTCGATCAGGACGAAGTCGTAGTCCGCCACCCAGCGTTCCCGGCTGGTCTCCAGGAAGGCGCCGAGGTCCTTCCCGCCGTACAGCCCGGCCCAGTCGATCGTCTGGGCCCGGGGGACGTAGGAGCGGTCGGCCGGGCCGGCGGGCAGCAGGTCCAGCGGTAGGTCCCGCCCCGGCAGGGATATCCGGCTGACGTAGTCGGCGACCCGCGGGTCGCGGCCCCGCGCGAAGTCGTCGATGAAGTCGACCAGGCCGGTCCCGGGCGGTTCGGGCAGCCATCGGCTGAGATAGAACGGGATGCCCGGCGCGTCGATGTCCCAGTCGATGCACAGCGTCCGGTAGCCCCACGAGGTGAGCAGCGCCGCGGTGTTGGCCAGGGCGAAGGTGCGCCCGACCCCGCCCTTGTAGGAGTAGAAGGTCACCACCGTGCCGCGCGTGCGCGCACCGCTCCTCGCGTGCTCAGCGGGCACTGTTCTCATCGCTCATTGTCTGCACCGCTCATTGTCTGCACCGCTCGCCGTGTTTTTTCGCCGCAAGTCGTGTTTCCGCGCCGCTCGCCGCGTTCTGCGCCGATCACTGTGCTCACAGCCTCGGGACGGCCGCGCGGTGGGGCGGTTCCGGCTCCGGGCGCAGGACCGGCAGGTCGGGACGCCAGTCCGGCACCACGTCCAGCCGCGCCACCAGCTCCTCCGCGATCTCCGCCACCTTCCTCTCGAACCCGGCGTAGGCGGGCGTCTGCTCGAAGGACGTCGAGGAGACGTTCCAGTCCTTCATGTCCCGCTGCTGGGTGCGCTTCGCGTCGTGCGGGAACCTGTCACCGTCCTTGAGCCGTATGGGGTACACGAGGCGGTGCGTGTCCGGTGCCGTGCTCAGCCCGAGCAGCGCCTCACGCCGCTGCATGCTGCGCCATTCCGCGACGCACCAGCGCGAGCCGAAATAGGACGGGGTCCAGACCGCCACCAGCAGGCGTGACCGGCTGTGGGCCTGGGCGAGCGCGTCCGGCCAGCGCTCCCCGGCGTGGATCTGATCGACGTCGATGAAGATCTCCGGTTTGCGGTCCAGTTCGTCGGTCAGGCACCTCACGAGCATCCGGTGGAAGTGGTTGTGCACCCATGGCAGGACGGTACCCGCCCGCCGATAGCTCAGGAACACGTCGAACCGGTAGCCCGGCATGCTGCAGAAGCCTCCCCCGAGACCGGTCCC
>NZ_CEVIVC010000049.1:0-9675 GCF_982290645.1 Protofrankia sp. CiP1_Cm_nod4 | reverse complement strand
CCGGACGCACTGGACAGCGGACGCAGGACGACAGACACGACATGTGAGACATGGCACATGTCGCGCTCAGCATACCGGGCGTGCCGACACGGCCGTTATCCGTACCGGCGGGCCACCGGTATCGAGTCACCGACACCGGGGCGTGCCGCCAGGCGCCAGAGGGCCTGGATGCGCTCGAGCGTGCCCTGAATCGGCTGTGGGCTAAGCGGCAAGGTTCGGAATGAGCGGTTCGGGGCGGTTCGCATCAGTCCGCAAGCCGCCATCTGGCGTACCGGCGTGCCACCCGTGCCCGGGTAGCCGAGGCTCCCGGCCCGCCGGTCACCGCCCGGTAGGTCCACAGGCCGGCGACGAAGGCGGCGAAGGCGGTGAGCGCGTCGTCCGCTACTGTCCAGCACGCTCGTGTTGCCGCCCACGCCTCGGCGTCCCGCGGAGAATGTCCCGCCTCGACGAGCCGGATAATCATGAACGCGGAGTCGACCCACTCGGCACCCGCGGCGGGCCACCCCCAGTCGATCACGTGAATCGACTCGCCGGCGCCGATCACGAACTGGTCACCGTGTAGATCGGTGTGGACGAGCCGATCACCTGCCACCGCCTCGGGCGCCCGCGCCGTCCATCGGTCCATGACGTCGACGTCCCAGCCGCTCACCACGTCCGGAGCGATCTCGCACAGGCGGCTCCACCAGTCCCGCACGGTCCACCGCTGGTGCAGCCCGGCAACCCCGGGCGCGGGCAGGCCACCGAGCCGGTCCAGCGTGCGCCCGACCGTTGGAAGATCAGCCGAACCGGGTGTGAGGTCGGCGGACCGGCCAGGCAGGTACTCGAACCCGACGATCAACCAGTCGTCGTCCGCGGTGACGTCCTGCGCGAAGGCCACGGCCGGCGCGATGCCGGCGGCGAGCGTCCCGGCCGTGACCTCGTTTCGCAGCCAGCGCATCCGCATGCTGACTCCGCGGACCGCTTTCACGAACACCGGCCCGTCCTCGCCGTACACGACGGCTGTCAGATCGTTGTTCCGCCCGCCGTCGACAGCGGCCGCCGAGCCCACCGGGCCGAGGTGACGCCCGACCGCCTCGCGCACCGGATCGGGAAGCGAATCCCAGAGGTCCACCATGCCGGCCCCTTCCTGGATCACCGCGGGATTCGCGATCCCTGCTTCTCGTCCCCTTCCTTACCGGACGCCGAGCAGTTCCCCTCATCGGCGCAGGAGCCGCACTTTCCCGCGTCTGCCGGAGGCCACAGATCCATGTCGACGGCGTAGCCGGCATCCGTGATCGCGGCCAGGGTACGGGCCCGAGTGTCCGCGTCCAGGACCGGCTCGTTCGTCGTGTCGTCGTTGGGGACGTGGTGGATGAACCGGCCCGCGACCTGGTCGCAGAACACGGCGTACTCCCGGGTGTCGAGCACGAACACGTGCCAGCCGATGTCGACCAGCCGGCTCGGGGCCAGGCCGACGCCCGGGTTCCGCGCGCTGGCGGCCAGGAACGCCAGCATCTGATCAACGATCCGGATGGCGAGGTCGCGGTCTCCCGCAGCCTCGACCACCACCCGGTCGACCAGCCTGTCGAACGCGTCCGGGCGGACCAGGAACCGGGCCGTCATCGCTGCTTCCGGGGCAACCACAGCAGTCATAGCGCGAACTCCTCATGGGAGAAGGAACGGAGCCCCTGCCCGGCGGTTCCGGGCAGGGCCCGCCACGGGGCGATCTTGTCGACGTCGGGTGGGAGATGACGCGCGCCGGCCCGCGGCCACAACCACGGCGGTATCGGGGGGTAGGCGTGGTGCGCGGGCCGGCGCGTGTTCGGGCAGAGGCCCCCTGTCCTGCTCACCAGGCGGACGGCAGGGGGCCTGCGTCTCAGGTCCCCGTACGGGGAGAGGGGAACGGGAAGGTGATCGGGACCACGCGGCCGTCGAGCCCGTGGCTTCTCGCGTGGTGATCCGCGGCGGCCGCGGTCGGGAACGGCAGGCGGACCTCGACCGGCCGCTGCTCCGGCCCGTAGACCACGACGGCGTACAACACCGCGTCCGCCGGAACACCGCTGCCAGCGTCGGTCCCGGTCGGGGGTAAGGCGTGCCGGTGGATCCGTGCCGCCACGGGCGGTCGACGGGTGCAGGTCTTCGGCGGTGCCACGACATCTCCTGTTCGTGTCTCGTCCGCGTGGTCGGCCGGTTATCGTGCCGACGCGCCACATTCCATGACGGTGCGCGACAGTCGACCAGCTGTGACGGGATGAGCTGCCGTTGACACACCCGTCACGCACACCTCACGCACGTGTCGTCACGCCATGAAGGAGGGCACACAGGTGGACGATCAAACCGCGGTCGAGGCGCGTGGGCACGCCGCGGCCGGTGACATCCGGTCCGCGCGGGATGCGCTGGACCGGATGCGCCGGGCGGCGGTCGAGCTGCCGGCACGGCCGGGGATGTCACCGTTCGGACCTGCGGCGGCGGACATGTTCGCTGGCGGGGTCCTCGCCCGGATCGGCGCCGGGGCCGAGGCCGAGCCGGTCACCCGGACCGCGGTGGGGCTGTACGACTCCGGTTGCGGTGGCTTCGAGGAACGTGGCCATGCCCTGCTCGCCCTGTCCGCCCGGCCCCGTCTCGCCCTGACCACCGGGAGCGCCCTGTGACCCTGCACTTCGGACCGCCGTCCCCCGGTCGGCAGATCCCCACGCTGGTCACCGAACGGCTGATCCTGCGGGACTGGCGTGCCGAGGACATCACGCCCTACTCGCGGATGACGCAGGAGCCGGAGATGTCCCGGTACACCGGTGGCGGTCCCATGGACGAGGAGGCGGTGTGGCGTCATGCCGCGTTCCAGCTCGGCCACTGGGCGTTGCGCGGGTTCGGCATGTGGGTCGTCCGGGACCGGTTCACCGGTGAGTTCATCGGCCGTGCCGGGCTGTACGAGGAGCTGGGCTGGCCGGGCGTCGAGGTCGCCTGGACGGTACGGCGGGACCGTTGGGGGCAGGGCCTGGCGCCGGAAGCCGGGACGGCGGCGGTGGAGTTCGCCTTCCTCCACGTCGGCGTCGACCGGGTCGTCTCCATCTGCCATCCGGACAACGCCCGCAGCCGCCGGGTCATGGAGAAGGTCGGCCTGGCTCTCGACGGCGCATGGTCGCTCCACGGCCGGCCGAGCGTCGTCTACGCCATCACCCGGGAGGCGTGGGCGGCGCGTAGCGTCTGATCAGGGCAGGGCTGGGACGCGTTCGAGGGTGCCCTGGACCGGCTGTGGGCTGATCAGCAGGTTCAGGATCGGGCAGGTGCGTTCCACCGCCTCGCGCAGCCTGCTGATCTCCTCGTCGGACGCGGGGGAGGACAGCCGTACGGCGTAGCGCAGGTCGTGGGGGTAGACCGGCAGGTCCTCGTAGCCGGGCTCGCCGGCGCGCGGGTCGAAGATGGCGGTGACGTCGATGTCGAGGGAGTCCAGGGGGACGCCGAGGGTGGCCGCCTGGATCAGGTAGGTGTGGGTCAGGCAGCTGCCCAGCACGCCGAGCTGGATCTCCGGCGAGGTCGGGCCCAGGTTGTGCCCGGCCAGATCCGGCCCGCTGTCGCTGATGATCTGGAATTCGCGGGCCCGGATGCGGCGCACGCCGGTGCGCCCCTCCGCGGTGACGGTCGCCGAGACGGCCAGCGGCTTGGCCTCGCCGGCGGTCACCCGCTCCCGATGGGCGAGGACGGCGTCGCGTTTGCCGATCAGGTACTCACTCAGCCCGCTCACCAGGTGGTCCTCTCGTCGTCGGTCCGTCGTCGTTCAGTATGCCGGGCGTGATCCGCCGAGTTCCGTAGCACCCCCGTGGCCGCACACGGCCGTGCGGGTGACGCGGGCGGGAACCGCGTCATCCGCACGGCGCGCTCAGTCGAACAGGTCCGGCTGTTCGGCGGTGATGACGTCCCAGTAGGGGGCGAAGCTGAAGCCGCCGAAGGAGCGGCTGCGGCCCAGCGGCTCGGCGACCTCGTGCCGGACGAGCTTCGGGCGGCCGGCGGCTTCGGCGAGAAGCTGCGCGTGCGCGCTCTGGTCGGCGGTGACGAACAGCCACGCGGCCTCCTCCACGGACCGGCCGACGGTGAGGAAGCCGTGGTTCTGCAGGATCACGAGCTTGTTCGGTCCCAGCGCCTCGGCGATGTTGCGCCCCTCGGCCTTGTCGAGGACCACGCCGTTGAAGTCGGCGTAGAGCGAGTGGCTGCCGTAGAAGGTGAGGGCGTCCTGGGTGATCGGGTCGAGCAGCCGGCCGAGGGACGACCACGCCTTGCCGGCCAGGGCGTGCGCGTGTGCCGCGGCGACGACGTCCGGACGGGCGGTGTGCACCTGGGAGTGGATGGCGAACGCGGCCGTGTTGACGGGACGGTCGCCGATGACGATGTCGCCGTCGTGGCTGACCAGCAGCAGGTCGGAGACCTTGATCTGGGCGAACGGCACGGCGAGCGGGTTGACCCAGAAGTGGTCGGGCAGCTCCGGGTCACGCGCCGTGATGTGGCCGGCGATACCGTGGTCGTAGCCGAATTTCGCGAACAGCCGGAAGGCGGCGGCCAGCCGCTGCTTGCGGTGCAGCCGTATCTCCTCGACGGATCCCTCGGGCTCAGGGTGTTTCGGGACGTTCTTCTGGTCGGCCACGCGCAGCGGGGTCCGCCGGAACTGCTCGCGGATGCTGGGGGCGAGGCTGGTGCTGGTGGACATGCCCTGATCTCCTTGGCGTGACCTCGGAAAGAATCTCGGGAAGGACCGTCGTCGCGGCACGCGCACCGTCTGCCGGCATTCCCGCGTGCTCCCCGCTCATCCGAGCGGCGGATCGTGTCGTAGTGACTCCAGGAACATCAGCGTGCTGGCGGCCACCGTCCGGTGGCCGGGCCCGGTGATCACATCGTGCTGGCCGGGTACCACGGTGAGCCGCGCGCGGGGGGCGGTACGAATGATCATCTGGGTGAGCGGCAGCGGGCTCACCTGGTCGTCCACCCCGTGGATGAGCAGGATGGGCAGATCGGGCAGGGCCCGCGGGACCGGGTACACCGAGGCGTAGGGGTAGGCGCCGTCGACGGCGACGTCCTCGCTGTTCCTGGCGCCGCCGTCGGCGCTGAGCGGGCGTTGCAGCAGCGGCAGCCCGAGCAGGACCACGCCGTCCGGGCGCAGCGCCGGGGAGCCCGCCAGGGTCAGCGCGCGCAGCCCGCCGATGTCCGAGCCCAGCAGGATGAAGGGCGCGCCGGGGATACGTGCTTCGGCCAGTGTCGACACGCTGGCGCCGGGCTCCTCCGAGACGGTGGTGGTGTAGCCGTCGAGGGCCAGCCGCAGCCGGAGCCCCTCGAAGGACACGACTGTCTCGTCCCGACCGGTCAGGATGAGGACGGATCCGCGGCCGGAGGGTACGCCGGGCGAGGCCTCGAGCGTGGTGGTCAGTGACGCGGCGCTACCGGCCGCGTGTCCGTGGATGCCGGTGGATGGCCGTCTCGACGCGAATGTCACGGGCGGCGCGGATGTCATTGTGCATCTCCTGTCGTCGGGTGGGAGCTGTCGCGATGGCCGGCGTGGATGCGTGCCGTTGTTTTTCTTCCGCGTCCCAGGGGGGATGGAAACGAAACGTGCGGGAAACACGTGCTTTCGTCCTGCGGAAGGAAGGCGACAGTCCGTGAGCGGTCAGGCAGCGAGCGGGCGTGTGGTTATCGACGGAAGAAAAGAAGGCCCGGACAGGCTGCTGACGCGACCCGCAACAGATCAATGTGACCGCGGGTCACGAGGCGGGACTCGGTATGCACACGGTCCACAATGCGTGTGATGTGGGCTTGATGTCAATACTCGCCCCGGTCGGGCACGGGACATCCGACGGCGCGCCGGCGGCCTGGCGCGCTGCCCGGCCGGGCGGCCGGCGGCCTGGCGCGCTGATGGACCGTGGGTGCCCGGTGGGCCATGCTCCTACGTCGTGGCTACTTCCAGCGGTCGCCACTACCGGTGGCCGTTACTCCGGTGGACGTCGCCGCTGGCCGCGTCCACCCGGATGGGCGAGGCCACCACAGGTGACGGCCGCATGGGACGGAAGGACGGCGATGGGCGATTTCGTCGGGGCGATCGACCAGGGCACCACGAGCACCCGTTTCATGATTTTCGATCATGACGGTAACGAGGTCGCCCGCCGCCAGCTCGAGCATGCCCAGATCCTGCCGCGCGCCGGCTGGGTCGAGCACGACCCGGTGGAGATCTGGGAGCGCACGGCCGCCGTCGTCGCGGCGGCGCTGGCCGACGCCGGCCTCGGCGCCGCCGACCTGGCCGCGCTCGGCGTCACCAACCAGCGCGAGACCACGATCGTGTGGGACCCGCGCACCGGCCGGCCCTACCACAACGCGATCGTCTGGCAGGACACCCGCACCGACCGGATCGTGGCCGCGCTGGAGCGCGACGGCCGCGGCCAGGTGATCCGGAGCAGATCCGGCCTGCCACCGGCGACCTACTTCTCCGCGGGCAAGATCGCGTGGATTCTCGACAACGTCGACGGCGTCCGCGCCGCGGCCGAACGGGGCGAGGCCGTCTTCGGCACCGTGGACAGCTGGCTGCTGTGGAACCTCACCGGCGGTCCGCGCGGCGGGCTGCACGTGACGGACGCCACCAACGCCAGCCGCACCATGCTGATGGACCTGCGCACCCTCGACTGGGACGACGAGCTGCTGGAGCTCTTCGGCGTCCCGCGGGCGATACTCCCGGTGATCCGGCCGTCGGCCGACCCGGCCGGCTACGGCTCGACCACCGCCGCCGGGCCGCTGCGCGGCGAGGTCGCGCTGACCGCCGACCTCGGCGACCAGCACGCCGCCACCGTCGGGCAGGTCTGCTTCGCCCCCGGGCAGGCCAAGAACACCTACGGCACCGGCAACTTCCTCCTGCTGAACACCGGGACGCGGGCGGTGCCCTCCCGGCACGGGCTGCTCACGACCGTCGGCTACCGCTTCGGCGACGACGACCCGGTGTACGCGCTGGAAGGCTCGATCGCCGTCACCGGGTCGGCCGTGCAGTGGCTGCGCGACCAGCTCGGCATCATCGGCAGCGCGGCCGAGAGCGAGACGCTGGCCGCGACGGTGCCCGACAGCGGCGGGATCTACTTCGTCCCGGCCTTCTCCGGGCTGTTCGCGCCGTACTGGCGTTCCGACGCGCGGGGCGCCGTCGTGGGGCTGTCGCGCTTCCACACCGGCGCCCATCTGGCCCGCGCCGCGCTCGAGGCGATCTGCTACCAGAGCCGGGACGTGGCCGAGGCGATGCGGCTGGACTCGGGGGTGGCCCTGGACGTCCTGCGGGTCGACGGCGGGGTGACCGCCAACGACCTGTGCATGCAGATACAGGCGGACATCCTGGGCGTCCCCGTCAGCCGTCCGGTGGTCGCCGAGACGACGGCGCTCGGCGCCGCGTACGCCGCCGGCCTCGCCGTGGGCTTCTGGAAGGACACCGGTGAGCTGGCCACCCACTGGCGGGAGGGGCGCCGCTTCGAGCCCCGCTGGTCGGCGGACCGGCGGGAAAGCGGCTACGCGGGCTGGCGCAAGGCCGTCGAACGCACCCTGGACTGGGTGGACGTGGACCCCGGCCCCGGTGGTCGGTAACGGTCATGATTCCGCTGGTTCCAGCCACGGCGGAATAGCCGGAACAATCGTGCCGGCGGTGCCGGTGTGCGGTAGGCGACATACGGCCGCGCGAGCGCTTTGCCGTTGTCCTGGACGGGTAGATCATACCTCGCTGGAAACCCGCCGCCGCGGGGGCGCGGCAGGGTGACGGGTTGCGCCCGGGTGGGTGCCCTCCGTCCGAAACACGGCCGTTACCATGTTACCTCGCTGCCGTGCGTCGTCTGTTGTTTCCGTCACGCATTGACATCCCCGGGATCTGTCGCGGGCCGCATGCTAACGTCGATCATGCGTTACCGCCCGGTGCGGTCGACCGGCCGATAATACAGGGCCATCTCGCCGTCCATCTCTCGTGTACATTCATTTTTCTCCAAGTATTACTCGCGGAGGATCCGTGGCGAAGTCGAAATGGCAGAAGCAACTCAAGAAATACGACAGGCGGCTGCTTGAGGGTCAGTCCTTCGGCGAGGAACAGAAGACCGACTACCCGTTCGGCTGGTATTTCGCCAGGTACAGTGAGGATCTCGAGCCGGGCCAGGTGGCGCCGGTCGAGTTCATGTCGCACCAGTTCGCGCTCTTCCGCGGGAAGAGCGGGCGGGTCGGCATGGTCGACAGCCAGTGCTGCCATATGGGCGCCGACCTCGGCCGCTGCGGCACCGTGGTCGAGGACCGGATCAAGTGCGGCTACCACGCCTGGGAGTTCCGGACCGACGGCGGCTGCGAGGTCATCCCCGGGCTGGACCAGGCGAAGATCCCCCCGCGGGCCGGCCAGCGCGCGATCCCCGTCCGGGAGCACGCCGGGAACATCTGGTTCTGGTACGGCCCCGAACCGGTCGGCGAGTTCGTCGAGGTGCCCTACGCCGACTCCAAGAAGTACCTGAACCTCAAGGGCCAGATCTACACCGCCCGGGGAACGCTGCTGCCGGTCGCGGAGCACGTTTCCGACATCTACCACTTCCCGGTCGCGCACAAGGGCGCGGGACGGCTGGAGTACTCCATCCTGGTGAACAAGGAGGACCGCCTGGAATACCAGCTGCGGCCCGCCGACGAAACCGGCATGAAGAAGGTCCAGCGCTGGTTCCGGCCGTACGCGTTCATCGAGATGATCGGGCCGTCCGCGTCGCTCTACCGGACGCAGAAGGACGCCACGGTCGACCGCTCCGGCCCGCTGCTGACAATTGTTCTCGGCGGCACCCCCGTCCGAGACGACCTGATGTTCTTCGGCTACCGGGTCATTGTCCGCAAAATACTCCCCGGCCCGCTGTTCGCGCCGCTCAACCACCTCATCGCGCGCATGATGTGGCTGACGGTCCGGCGGAACGTCTACGCCGACATCGACGTGCTGCGCTGGCTGCGGCATCCCGAGAAAACCCTCTGGGTGAAGCCGGACGGCCCGTCCGTCCGCGAGTTCCGCGCCTTCTTCCAGCGCCGTATCGCGCCCGGCTGGCGTTTCGGCGACCCGCTGCCGGCGGAATCCGCCGTCAGCGCGTAGCACCCGTCAGGCCGCGCGGACGGCGCCCGCGACGCCCGCGGGCCGGGCGGCCGGTGACCGGTACCGGTTGAACGTCGGGTCCCTGGTGGGGGCGACCGGACGTCCAACCGGCGCCGGTGAGGCCCGAGACGACCCGGGCCCGCGGCAGCGCGGGATCCCGGCGGGCCGTCACGCCCGCGAGCGCCATGTGTGCAGGCCCGGGCAGCCCTTCTGCGGCTGCCCGGCGGCCGAGCGCGATCCACCCGCCTGTAAAGTCGCTGGCCACGCACACATGGGGGGAACCATATGCTGGCTTTTTGTATATTATTAACTACAATCGCCATGATTGTCGGATTTGTTGGACTGGTGCGCGGTCGCCTGCACCAGGCGCGAATCCACAACCGCCGGAGCGCCGGAATCGTCACCGGAGCGAGTCTCCTGGGGCTCCTCGTCCTCACGGCGCTGGCTCCGGAGAGTAACCAGACGGTGGTGTCGGCCGCTCCGAGGGCGTCCGTGAGCTCATCGCCCACGTCCACGCCGTCGACCGTCGGCACTCCGCTGCCTCCGGCCGAGCCGCTGGCCGTCAGCAGCCCACCGACACAACCGCCTGTACC
>NZ_CEVIVC010000048.1:35759-36747 GCF_982290645.1 Protofrankia sp. CiP1_Cm_nod4 | reverse complement strand
CCCCCCGGGCGTGGGCGCGCGCTGGCGGTGCGGGGAAGTGGCGGCGGTGCGGGGAAGCGCGGGGAAGCGCGGGGAAGTACGGGGAAGAAGGCCGGGAGAGGGCGGGGCATGGAGACGACCACGGTGTCCGTACACACTGGCGGGACGGAGCGTGTCCACGACCTCACCGATGATGCCCGTCGGTTCGTGGCCGGGCGCGGGGACGGGCTGCTGTCGGTGTTCGTCCCGCACGCGACCGCCGGAGTCGCCCTGCTCGAGCTCGGCTCGGGCAGCGACGCCGACCTGCTCACCACGCTCGGCGAGCTGCTGCCGGCGGACAGCCGCTGGCGGCACGCGCACGGCTCGGCGGGCCACGGGCGCTCGCACGTCCTGCCGGCGCTGATCTCCCCGTCGCTGACCGTGCCGGTCCTCGACGGCCGCCTGCTCCTGGGGACGTGGCAGTCGATCGCGCTCGTGGATCTCAACGTGGACAATCCTGAACGCACTGTTCGACTCTCGTTTCTGTCCGGATGAGCCGGTACGGGTGGCACCTTTGTCCACAACTACCGGCGTGGCACTTGCGCTGCCCCGGGGTGCTCCGGTGGACTAGGTCCACGGTGGTGCGCGCAGCAGGTGGATCGAACAACCGCCGTGCCGTACAGCCGGTGCTCACGGGCGGCGTGCCCGCGGGCAGCTGACACGAGCAGGAGGTTGTTGAGGGTGAGTCCGACCGCGGCGAACGCCGAGGGTCAGCGGCGTGCGGAACGTCTGGGCATTACGCCCGGGGTACTGGTTCAGTCGCTCAACGAAGACAACGACATCGCCTATGATCTTCTCGACGCCGTCACCTCGGCCAGCGGAACGGAACTCGTCCCGGAGGACTCCGACGATGTGGTCGATGTCGTGCTGCTGTGGTGGCGGGACGACGACGGCGACCTTGTTGAGGCACTCATCGACGCGCGCCGCCAGTTGTCGGAGGCCGGTGTGATCTGGCTGCTGACACCGAAGG
>NZ_CEVIVC010000048.1:34788-35365 GCF_982290645.1 Protofrankia sp. CiP1_Cm_nod4 | reverse complement strand
TCGGCCTGGTGCAGACGAGCACCGTCAGCGTCGCCACCGAGTGGGCCGGCATGCGGCTTGCCGCTCCCAAGTCCCAACGGGTCCGGCACCGCTAGCCGTCCGCCAGGGCGCTGGCCGTCCACCAGGGCGGGCCCCCCTCAACCGGGAGGACAGGGGGCCTCAACCGGGAGGACGAGGACGGGTGGCCGGTGTCGCCGTGCGCCGTGGGCATCCCCGCCGGGCGGTCTCGCGGCGGCCGGTACTCGGCCGGTGGGTGCCCACCGCCGAGTGCCGGCCATCGGAGAAGACCGACGCGAGTGTGCTGGTGGGTACACCCACCGGGCCGGAAGGCGTACCCGCCGGCACACTTGCCCCGATCGTGCCCGGACGGGCGGTCGCGGACGCCGTTCAGACCGCCCGCCCGGGAGGACATGGTCTCCCATCCGGGCGGACGGCCGCGGACGCGGTCCCCGCCGTGTTGGCCGGCGGGGCTGTATGGCCGTCCCGCCGTGTGGCCATCCCTCCGTGCGCCTCCGTGCGCCTCCGTGCGCCTGGCCGGCGAGCCAGGCGCACGTACAGGCTCGTCCAGGCGTACAGG
>NZ_CEVIVC010000048.1:32180-34454 GCF_982290645.1 Protofrankia sp. CiP1_Cm_nod4 | reverse complement strand
AGGTACCTGCTGTCCTTCCACCGAGCCCGGGTAACGGTCCCAGATTTTGTTGATCTCATACTGGAGGTACAGCGGGCCGCCGCCGACGAGCCAGAGGACGAACGCGACACCGGCGCTCAGCTCGGGCAGGCCGGCCGCCCGCTGGGCCTGGCGGGCGCGGGTGCCCAGCCGCCACACGGCCACGAGCGACGGCACGATCAGGAGCCCTCCGAGCGTCACCGCGAGCACCGACAGGACCGGGTTGACGTCGATCCGCCGGTCGTAGGCGTTGAGCTCCTTGTTGGTCTTGTAGACCCACACGATGTCGTAGATGCCAAAGGTGATCAGAGGCAGGCCGAGCCAGGACGCGAAGGGGTTGCGCCGTCGGCCGCGGATACCCGCGCCCACCGGCTGCGGGTAGACGTCGGGCACAGGGGCGCCCGGCGTGAGGTACCCGGCCCCGTATCCAACTGGCCTCCGTGCCCGGGCTGGTCCCCGTAGCCGGGCTGGTCCCCGTGTCCGAGGCTGCTGTGACGATCCCCCGGCGGGGGCTGGTCGTACGGATTCGTGCTGTGTGGCCCAGGCGGCTGCTGTCCGTACTCATGTTGACCATACGGACCGAAATTCTGATCGGTCACCGTGCTCCCTGCTTTTTCGTGTGCCGTCGTCTCGTACATCCCTCGCGGTTTCATACACCCCGACGGATGTGCCGATCCGGGCCGATCGGAACAACACCGGCAGACCGCCCGGCAGCCGCGCGAGGCGTCCGCCGCCGAAGGAAGCGGATACACCCGGTGAAACGGATGGAAGCGTGAAGCGAGTGGGAGCGGGGTGACGGCAGGCGCGTCCGGGTCGACGGGACGGGATGAACGTTACCGGCCAGGACATCCGACCAGTAGCCTCCGGCCACATCGGCGCCGTATGACGGACCGGGAAGCACAGGAGGTGACAGGAGGCCGGCGGGAGGTGGTGGCCGGCGGCGCCGGCGCGGGCGGCCACCGGCGCGGGGGATCCTGATCCAGGGGCCGATCAGATGGCATGCTGGGAACGGGTGGCCAGCCGCCCCTTATCCGAATACACACCGTTACTGTCGAGAGGATGTGCCAGTGGCCGTCGACGTGGGCAGCATCGCCCCTGACTTCACCCTGCGTGATCAGAACAACGAGGAGGTCGCACTCTCGGAGTTCCGTGGGCGGCGTAACGTCGTCCTCCTGTTCTACCCCCTGACCTTCACCGGTATCTGCCAGGGCGAGCTCTGCGCGGTCCGCGACGATCTCTCGTCGTTCCAGAACGACGATGTGCAGGTTCTCGCGGTCTCGGTCGACTCGCCCTACGCCCACAAGGTGTGGGCGGAGCGCGAGGGATACGACTTCCCGTTGCTGGCCGACTTCTGGCCGCACGGCGAGGTGGCGCGCAGCTACGGCGTCTTCGAGGAGAGCAAGGGATTCGCCGTCCGGGCGACCTTCATCATCAACAAGGAGGGCGTCGTCCACTGGAAGATCGTGAACGGCCCCGGTGAGGCCCGGGACCACACCGAGTACCTCAAGGCGCTCGCCGCGCTGTAGGCTGCACCCGCTCTTTCCCGTCACATCAGGTTGCAGGATGCCGTGCTTTCGTTGTCACACCCGCCAGACCGACCCCACCCGGGGAGCCAGCCCGTGGCGGCGGGCGGTCGTGGCGGGTGAGCAGGTGCTGTTCTGCCCGCAGTGCCAGCAGACGGTCGGCTGGTCGCAGACCCTCGACCGCTGCGGCAACTGCGGCTCGACACACCTGGCCAAGGCTCTCGGCCTGATCTCATGCCAGGACTGCGGCCGGGAGATCCAGCCGGCCCTGTCCGGTCCTGATCTTCCGGCCGGCTCTGCTCTTCCGATCCGTACGTCGACGTCGACCCCGGCCTCGGCCTCGGCGTCGGGGGAGGCGCCCGCACAGCCGGTGCCCGCACCCCCCGAACTCAGCGCCGAGGTCGAGGCCGCCCTCGCCCGGATGCTGGGCCACAGCCTGAGGTGACCGGTGACGTGTGCCCGCTCGGCCCGTCCGACCGGCGGCAGGGCCAAGCGGGCACACGCACGGGCCAGCGGCGCGCCCGGACAGCCGGCAACCCCGCGCCGGGCCCGGACGGACGTTCCCCGGCACGGACGACGTCGACATCCGTACCGGGCACCGGTTTCCGTGGCATCCATCCCCCACAGCCGTGCGCTGTTGCGTACGCTTACGAGCATCCCGGGCGCGTAGCTCAGCGGGAGAGCGCTCGCCTTACAAGCGAGTGGTCGCAGGTTCGATCCCTGCCGCGCCCAC
>NZ_CEVIVC010000048.1:25985-31813 GCF_982290645.1 Protofrankia sp. CiP1_Cm_nod4 | reverse complement strand
CGATCATGAGTCCTGTTGACCATGGTTCGTGGGGGTCGCTGGTACGCCAGTGAAGCCGGTCGCTGGAAGGTCGGACCCTCTCCGTCCGCACCCGCACCCTGTATCTCGGCGCGGCCGACGACCTTGTCCGCCACCTCGCCGCGAACGACGGCCCGACCGACCCGGCGGAGCTGGAACGTTCCACGTCGAAGCCTTCCTCGCCGACTACGCGGCCAGCCAGGCCCCAGCAACCGTGTCCCTCGTCTTCCGGGCCTTGCAGCAGTTCGGCCAGTGGCTCACCGAGGAAGAGGATCTCGACCGGTCGCCGCTCGACCGGATGCGCCCGCCGGTCGTCCCCGAACAGCCGGTGCCGGTTCTCGCCGACGATCAGATCCGGACCTTGCTCGCCGGATGCGCCGGCCGGGACCTGGTCTCCCGCCGCGACGAGGCGATCATCTGCCTGTTCATGGACACGGGTGCCCGCCGCGCCGAGATCGCGAATCTGACCGTGGAAGACGTCGACCTCACCCAGGACGTGATCCATATCCTGGCGAAGGGGCGGAAGGGCTGCGCCGTCCCGTTCGGCTCGAAGACAGGCATCTCCTTGGAGCGGTACCTGCGGGTACGCAGCAAAGACCGCTGGGCGAAGAAGACCGACGCACTGTGGCTTGGGGAGAAGGGCCGGGGCTCGTTCAGCGCCGACGGCATCCGTCAGATGCTGTGGCGCCGCGGCGAGGCGGCTGGCATCAAGGGCCTGCACCCGCACCAGTTCCGGCACACCGCCGCGCACACGTGGACGCCGGGGTGAGCCTGCGCGACGTCCAGGACGCCGCCGGCCACGCCGACCCGCGCACCACCCGCCGATACGACCGGGCCCGGCACAACCTCGACCGCCACGCCGCCTACGCCCTCGCGGCCCATCTTGCCGGGTAGCAAGATTGCTATGTGACCTGCGAGCACGACGACTGCGCCGAGCCCCAACCGCCCGATGATGTTCTGTGTGCCGCCCACCGCCTCGAGCGGAATGCCCAGCATGACCGGGTTGCGGCGGAGCTCCGCCAGCAGACAGCGCAACGACGCTCCGTCCAGCGCACGGATGATCCGACCTGATGCACAGTCAGCGCGTGGCCCGGTCAGCTGCCGATAGCCGCAGCCCACTTCTCCCGGGTGGTGCTGTACAGGTTGCTGTCCCGCCACGGGCCGATGGCTGATGCCTCACCCTGGAACACCATGCCGAGCGTGCGGGCGACCCCGTTCATCCCGGCGTTGTCCCGGTTGGGGAACGTGATGATCTCGTCCACGGGGAGGGTGGTGAATCCCCAGGTGATCGAGGCACGGCACGCTTCCGTACCGAGTCCCTGCCGCCAGCGGTCCCGGCGGATGGACACGGCGACCTCGACCCCGGGCCAGCCGTCGGCGTAGTACAACCCGGCCCGGCCCAGGAACTCGCCGGTGGCCTTGTCCTCGACCGCCCACATGCCATACCCGAGCAGCACCCACATGCCGGCCAGATGGGTGATCAGCCGCTCGGTGCCGGCTCGGTCGAACGGGCCGTTGAGGTAGCGCATGGTCTCCTCGTCGGCGTTCATCGCCGCGTACGGGTCGATGTCCGCCGGCCGCCAGCAGCGCAGGATCAGCCGGTCCGTGACCACCGTCGGCACAACGAGCACGGTTGGCTCGCCGGACAGGCCACTCATGCCGTCAGCGCCGGACGTGGCGCGGCCGCGAGCCGTTCGCGGAAGTCGACCACGGCGGGCAGGGTCCGATAGTCCGCCAGCATGCCCAGCATCTCCCCGGCGCGCTGGGTCACGGTGTGGGTGGGGTGGCCGTCGACGACGTCCAGGACCTGGACGCCGACCCGGGCAGCCTCTTCCGGGTCCGGATGGTCCCGGCAGATCAACGCCGCGGACAGGGTGAGCAGGGCATGCCCCCACTCCTCCCGGTTCACCTGCGGCCCGGTGGCCTCGTGCGCGGCCACGGACCGCCGTGCCCACGGCTCCGCCTCCTGGCCGTACCCGATCGACGTGAGGGCGCTCGCCGCGAACATGCCTGCCGCGGCCTCTCCGAGCGGGAGATCCCCTGGCTGTGGCGGTTCGTCGGTCAGGGAACGGTGCATCAGTGCCAGCTCGGCCCGGGCCGCGGTCGCATTACCGAGGCGTCCGTGGGCGCGCGCCCGGTAGGCCGCGTTCCGGGCCCGCAGGTACGGCGGATCGGGCGGATACCCGCCGAAGACGGACACGGCCACGTCATACCGTTTCCGGTAGTAGGCGATGCCCGAGTGCATCCCGGCGACCGACGCGAGCAGCACCGCGTCCTGCGTCTGCTCGGCGTACTGTCCGGCGAGCACGGCGAGATGCCGGGCCGTGGTGAAGTCACCGACGTTGAACGCCAGCCGGGAAGCGAAGTAGGACAGCCGCCCGGCCGCCAGGCTCAACCGGTGGTGTACGGCCAGGCTGGTCCGGCCCTTCAGCGCGGTGTCGACCTGCAACCAGCGCCGTTCGACCTGGGGGAGGAGCACAGTGTGCGGGGTGACGGCGTAGACCGCGGCGATCCGGTCGATGTCGTCATCGATGTCCGCGAGCGTCAGCGGGTCAGGGTCACCGTGCGCGATCTCCCGGGAGGTGTCCGCGGCGAGCGCGGACAGCATGGTGAACGCGCCCGCCTCCAACATCTGCCGCCGGTCCGTGACGCCCACCCCCTCCCGCGGGTCACCGGCACCGATCCTCGTCCGGTGGATCCGCGCGCGGAGTTCTACTAACTCTCCGCCCGCGTCTACCGCGGTGTCGATGGCCTTCACGACGACTTCGGACGGCAGGTTCCGGCCGCTTTCGGCCCGGCTGATCCCGGCCCGGTCCAGGTTGGTGCGCCGGGCGAGCTCGGCGAGGCTGCGAATGCCCGCGGCGAGGCGCAGCGCGCGGATGCGGCCGGCGAGGTACTCGACCGCGGCCTGATCGTTCACCTGTGTGCCTTCCGCCACGGTGTGACAACACGTGCGTGAGATGCGCGTGACGTGTGTGTCAACGGCAGCTCACCTCGTCACAGCTAGTCGGCTGTCGCGCACCGTCATGAAATGTGTCGCGTCGGCACGATAACCCGGCCGGCCGCGCAACCAACAGGCGATTGGGGGATGTCGTGCCACATACCGGGACCTGCACGATCCGGACTCTGCCCCGGCCGGACACGCCGGCGGACGCGGTGCTGTACGCCGTCATCGTCTACGGCCCAGGACAGCAGCCGGTCGAGGTTCGTCTGCCGTTCCCGACCGTAGCCGCCGTAGATCATCACGCGACAAGCTGCGGGCTCGACGGCCGTGTCGTCCCGATCGTTTTCCCGTTCCACTCTCCCCGCACGGGGACCTAAGACGCAGGCCCCCGCCGTCCGTGCCTGGTGAGCAGGGCGGGGGCCTGCCCGAACGCGCGCCGGCCCGCGCGCCACGCCTACTGCCGACGCTGCCCGTGGGCGTGGCTGCGGGCCGGCGCGTCCTTCCAGCAGCGCAGAGAACAGACCGCCATGAGCGAACCGGGCGTACCGACAACGCCGGTGCCAGCACGCCCCGGCGCCACCGCGCATCGTTCCCGGATTACGGGCCGGATCACGGTCGTCATGGACGTCGGGATGACCGCGTGGGTAGTGATGTTGGCCGGCCTGCACTCCCGCGCAGGGGGCTTGTTACAACTGGGGGGTTACGTATGTGGACAGCTCACGGAGAGATCTACGGCCTGAAAGATCAGGTTCTGCCGTGGGATGACGGGCCGTTGGACTGGCCCCCGGAAGTTCTCACGCAGTTCCTCGACGCCGGCCGTCGTTTTCTGCCGGCCGCGCCCATGCGGGATCTGGCCGAGTTGGCCGCTGACTGGCAGAACAGCGCACGGCCGGCGTTGCCCGGTGGCTAGCCTCCCCGGTATGACTCGGGAGCAGCGGCATGTCGATGCCCGCCGGGAAGCGTTCGCCCGGTTGGAACGGATGCGGGAGCACTGGTGGTGGCGCCCCGGCTGGAAGATCGGCCGGTCGTTCTACCGTTCCACATCACCTTCGACGGCGCCTCCGACGTGGTCGACCTCGCTGACCGCTATCAGCAGGCACTCACTCTGCCGACCCTCGACCTGGTGCCCGCGGAGGGCCTGCACCTGACCATGCAGGGAGTCGGCTTCGCCGACGAGGGCACCCCCGGGGACTTGAACGGCATCATCACCGCGGCGTGTACACGCTGCCGCCAGCTCGATCCGTTCGACCTGACCCTCGGGCCGGCGGACGCGGACCCGGAAGCCGTCATGCTCCAGACCGCCCCGTGGCAGCCAGTGGAGGAACTACGCGCCACCGTCCGAGCCGCGATCGCCGACGTGTGGGGGCCCGAAAGGGTGCCTGAAACCGCCGACGGTTTCACCCCACACGTCTCCGTCGCCTATTCCGGCGCGGACACCTCGGCGGAGCCGCTACGTCAGCGTCTTTTCGCGGTCGAACCGATGAGCGTCACCACCACCGTCCGCGCGATCCAGCTCATCGACCTCAACCGCGACGAGCGGGTCTACCGATGGACCACTGTCGTGACCATGCCGCTCGGCGGCTGAGTAACCTCTACGGTGCGTGGGTTGCCTTGCTTGCCGATCTTTGATCGGCTTCGCTCCGTCTGCTGGGGGCGTCTGCGGGCCTCCCGAGATGGCTGCTGGGGGCTCGAAAGGTGCGAACTGCCGCGGGTGTAGCAACGCGCCCGCGGTTGCCGCTGGGGGATCATGATGCTGGTTGACCATGGCCAGTGAGGGGCGCCGCTCCGCCAGCGGGGCCGTGTTTCAGCGGGCCAGACGGGTGATGAGCCGGTCTCCCCGGGCCAGGGCGCCGGGGAGACCGCGGGAGATCAGGCCGACCAGGCGCTCACGGTTGCGGCCGTGGCGGGCGGCGAGTGGTGGGGCGGCGACAGCGGCGATGGCGGCGATGCCGGCCAGCGGGCGTCCGTAGATGCTGATCTCGGCCACGCGTCCGGCCGGGTCCAGACGGAAGTGTTCGGCCAGGTCGATGTCGTGGCCGCCGATGCGCCCGCGGGCGCCGAACACGCACTCGTCGTCGCCGGTGAACACGAAGGTGCGTTCCCAGCTCTGGAAACCGGCGAGGACGTGAGCCATGAGCGCGCCCACCTCTGCCTTGCCGGTGAACCGCACGGCGGTGACGGGCGAGCTGAAGACGATGTCCTCGGCGTACAGGGCCATGAGCGCCGCGTGATCGCGAGATGTCATGGCTTGCGCGACCGCGTCGGCGGTCTGCCGTGGATCCATGTTCACCACACTTTCGGTAACTGGGCACGTTGGTCGCTGGACAGGTCTCCTGGTCATCGACCGAGGATGATGACGAGTAGACCGGCCAGCGCGATGGTCTGCAGGGCGGCCCGGGCCCAGATGACGCTGTCCCAGCGTTGCTGGAGGGCCCGGGTGTCCGCCGGGACGGTGTGGCTGGCCGCGGCCGCGCGGAGCCGCTTGTTGATCGGCGCGCTGACGCGTACGTAGATCGCGAGCCAGGCCAGCAGCGCGGCCAGCGCTGTCGTGCCGCCGATGCGCGCGGGGCTGGTGTCGCTGGCCACGGTGGCGAGCGCCGCGGCGAGGACGGAGACCGCTCCGGGCACGGGCAGCCGGCGATCTCCGTACTCGTGGACCCGGCCGATCAGGTCGGCCACGGAGGCGTCAGCGGCATCGACCGCGGCAGGGCGCAGTACGAGCGCGGAGAAGACATCGGTGCCATAGATGATCGCGGCAGCCGCGACTGCGACGAGCGCGGCGGCGGTGGCCAGGCTGCTCACAACTGCCTCTTTTCGGTCGGTTTGTCAGTCGGTTCCGTGGCTGATCGGCTGCTGCGCCGGGGTG
>NZ_CEVIVC010000048.1:20893-25386 GCF_982290645.1 Protofrankia sp. CiP1_Cm_nod4 | reverse complement strand
CCGGTGCGGGCAGGGCGCGGGTGAGGCAGTCGGTCAGTGCCTCCTCGAGCAGGGCGTGCAGCGCGGCGGAGTCGACGTCGACGCGGCCGACGACCAGCAGCGCGACCAGCCCGTGCGCCGTGGCCCACAGCTGCAGCACATGCTGCTCGGGCTGCCGGTCGCCGGCGGCTGCGAGCAGCCCGGTCAGGACGTCGCCGACGGCCTGCCCCTCGACCCAGGTGTCGGCGGCGGGCATGCGCACGCCGCCCAGGCCGTACATGAGCTGATACAGGTCGGGTTCGGCCAGGGCGAAGTCGAGGTAGGCATGTGCGGCCCGCCGGATGGCCGCGACGTCTGTGCCGTTCAGGACGTCTGTGCCGTTCAGGATGTCCGGGACGTCCGTGTCGGACGCTCCGGCGGGGGATTCGGTCGCCGGCCGTCGGCCTGCGGTGTCCATCGTGTCGCGCAGCCGGGCGAACCCGTCGCGGATGAGGGTGAGCAGGATGTCGTCACGGCCGGTGAAGTAGCGGTAGGCGAAGTTCGCGGAGTAGTCGATGCGTTCCGCCAGCCGCCGCATCGTCACCGTCTCCCAGCCCTCGCTTCGCGCCAGTTCCCGCGCGGCGGACAGGATCGCCTCACGGGCGGCGGCGCGCTCCCGCTCCCGGCGCCGCCGCGCACGCGTCGGTGCCGGGCTGTCTGTGCCGTCCTGGTCGTCCTGCGCGTCGATCGTCATCGGTTGTCGGCGTCTCCGGTGAGCTGTGCGAAGAACGCCTGCCCGTCGAGCTGGTCCCAGTGCTCCACGGCCATGCCGTCGACCACGCGCCAGATGTCGATCGAGTGCATCACCACCGGGCGCCCGGTCGGTGGCAGGCCCATGAAAGGGCCCTGGAACGTCGCCCGGTAGGTGAATCTGCCGGCGACCCGGTCCCCGTCGACGAGGACGTCGTCAAGGCTGACCTCGGTGTCCGGGAACGCGGCGAACCACTGCGTCCAGAACGCCCGGTTCGCCTCGCGCCCGTCCTCGACGAACGCGTTGTGGTTGATGTAGTCCGCCGCGATGAAGCCGTCGACCGCGTCCGGATCGTGATCGTTCATCAGGTCGGCGAACGCGTGCGCGACCGTCCCGGGCCGCCGTCGCGTGCTGCTCGTGGTCATGGTTCCCCTCCGGCTGTCATGGTTACGCTGTAACCAGCGTGTACGCTGTAACCAGATCAGTCAAGAGTGAACGAGACAGGACGCGGGAAGCCTTACCGATCGCTGAGCGTGGCCGGTGCTGGGGTCATGGTGGCGACTGGATGACTCCGAGGCGTCATGTGTTACCGGAGAGCGTCGGTTCGCGGTCTGCGCCTCGTCGGACGGCGGGCTGGCGAATTCCGTCTGCTCAGGTTGTCTGCCAGGCGGTGAGGAGTTCGGCTGGGCCGTAGGTGGCGGTGAGGCCGGTGGCGGTGACTCCGCCGAGGCTGACCGCGACGAGGGGGAGCGGCTCGTCGGTGAGCGCGGCCCGGTATTTCTGTAGCACCGCGAGGTCGTGGTGGTCGAACGCGGAGCGTTCCAACCATTTGATGGAGCCGAGGAAGTAGAGCTCCTTGGCGACCGGTTCCCGGTCGGCACCGACGATGTCGATCTGAATGGTGTTCGGCCGGTTCCAGTAGGAGCCGACGGCGGGGGCGGCGGGCAGCGTCTGGTCGGGCAGCAGGCGGGCGAGGGAGTCGCGCAGGAGCGGTTCGACCGCCCGGCCACGCCAGGACGTCCAGCCGTCGCGGATCCGGGCCAGGGTGAGGTCGCCGCGGCGGCGTTCGATCTCCGGCAGGTACGGGCCGATGAACCGTAGCCAGAACCGCAGGTAGGGGTCGGTGACGCGGTAGCGGCGTTCCTTCGAGCGAGTGGTCCAGACAGGCAGTTCGGCTGCCACGATCCGTTTGCTGACGAGAAGTTCGAGCGAGCGGGCGAGACTGGTGTGCGCCATCACACCGGCCGCACGGGCGATGTTGGTGAACGCGCTTTCTCCGCTGCCGATGGCGGACAGTACGTCTCGGGCGTTCGCCGAGCCGGGGAACTCGGCGGCGAGCGAGCGTTCGGCGGAGACGAGCAGCGCGGAGACGGGATTCGCCAGTTCGGCGGCGAGAAAGGACCACAGATCCCCACCCGCCGGCCAGGCCGCGCAGATCAGCGGCAGCCCGCCGGTCACCAGTGCCGCGTCGAACGCCTCGGCCGGGCCCAGCCGCAGCATCTGCCCGACTTCGGCGGGGTTGAGCGGGCCCAGCACCATCTCCTGCCCGCGCTGGTGGAACGGCCGCCCGTACGAGCCCAACGCCTCCATCATCGACAGGTCCGACCCGATCAGCACAAGCAGTACCGGCCGGCGGCTGAGCTCCCGGTCCCAGGCGCGTTGCAGCACCCCCTCGAACGCGTCGACGCGGTCCATCAGGTACGGCACCTCGTCGATGACCACGATGCTCGGACGGTCGTCGGGGAGGATCCCGGCCAGTTGCCGCAGAGCCGCGCTCCAGTTCCCGGGCACCGAGTCGGTGAACACCGTCCGTTCCGGCAGCGTGGACGCGGCGACCGCCTCCCGCAGCGCTTCCAGTTCGACGTCGGCGGACGCTCCGGCGGCGGTGAAGAACACCGCGGGAACGCCGGCTCGGTCGACGAACTCCTCGACCAGGCTGGACTTGCCGATCCGCCGCCGCCCACGGACGAGAAGGCACCTGCCCGGCCGCGACGATCCGACCTGCGCCTCCACCTCCCGCAGCAGCCCGTCCAGCGTAGCCAGCTCCCGCTCCCGCCCCACAAAATCGACCATGGCCACCGTCCACCGGCTGGGATACTACCGCTGTTGATACTATCGCCAGCGGTAGTATCAAACGCCGCCCTGTCCTGACTGTCACCTCTGGCGGGTCCCTCCCTGTGCGCCGGGCAGGGCTGTTTGTCTGCTGCTGGGACGGCCGGTGGCCAGGATCTCGACGAGATCGCGCAAATTCATGATCTGTTGTGTTGAGCAGGGACGCTGGGGCCCAATCTGGGTGGGTGCTCATGTCGGGGTGACTGTGTCCGTCCTGGCATCTGGCCAGCAGGCTCTGTGTCGAGCAAGCGAGGGGCGTATGCGCACGCGGGCAATCATGATCAAGGGTTTAGCACGCAGTTGACCATGGAGATAGCACATAGATCACCTGTGAAACAGCACGCCGGTGAACCGTGATCCAACGCGACTGTGTCGGCGTGGTCGGTGACGGCCGCGAGCTCGTCCGGTGGCTGTCTCATCTCATCTTGGCAGGTGGGGTGTTTCCGACGGCAGATGGCCGTCCGCGTACGCTCGCATCCGCCGCTGTCCGTACTCGTTGCGGTGATCGTGACTGGAATTTGCGATCTTGCCTAAGAGTCATCGAATGCGGTCTGGATGGCCTGGCCGCAAGCTGCCTCTTGGCCGGTTGATCTGGTAATGCAAGGCATCTTTGCGGGCATAACGGGCAGTTGCTGCAACGGAGCCACGCTGAATGCCCTACCGTCACTCTACGGTCGCCCTATGCAGATATCCGCGGGCGGCCGCTTCGGGATCGCCCGTGCGGGATGTCACGTTCGCGGTCTGGAAGAATGCGCGTGAATCCGGTGCATGTCCGGGTTCCGGGATCCCCGTAGGGTGTCCCGAGCCGAGCTGACGTCCATGGAGATGCTGTGAGCGAGCAGGGCGACAACGCCGAATGGGACTTCACATCGGTGGTACCCGCCGATGACCAGGCGCCCTCGACAATCGACACGACCGTGCCGCACTCGGCCCGGATCTGGAACTACTGGATGGGCGGCAAGGACAACTACCCGGTCGACCGGGAGGCCGGCGACGCCTACGTCGCCGCTTTTCCCGGCATTGTCCCGCTGGCCAAGCAGTCCCGGCAGTTCCTCATCCGTGCTGTCAGCCACCTGGCCGGTGAGGCGGGCATCCGTCAGTTCCTCGACGTCGGCACCGGTCTGCCAACCCTGGACAACACCCATCAGGTCGCCCAGCGCATCGCCCCGGAATCCCGTGTCGTCTACGTCGACAACGACCCGCTCGTGCTGGCGCATGCCCGCGCACTGCTGACCAACACCACGCCGGAAGGTGTGACGACCTACGTCGACGCGGACTTCCACAATCCGGACCAGATCGTGTCCGACGCCAGGAACGTACTGAACTTCACCAAGCCGATCGCGGTCCTGTTCATGGGGGTACTCGGCCACGTCGCCGATTTCGACGAGGCCCGGTCGATCGTGGCGAGGGTGGTGGCGGCCGTCCCGTCCGGCAGCTACCTGGTGCTATGGGACAGCACCGACACCAGCGAGGGGTTCGACGAGGCCCAGCAGGGTTACGACGACACCGGCGCGGTCCCCTACATCCTGCGCAGCCCGCAGCAGGTCGCCCGTTTCTTCGAGGGCCTGGAACTCCTGGAGCCGGGCGTGGTGTCGATCTCGCTGTGGCGCCCGGACGCCAACAGTGCCGGCGAAGCGGTGGACGGCTACGGCGCCGTAGCCCGAAAGCCGTA
>NZ_CEVIVC010000048.1:2391-20789 GCF_982290645.1 Protofrankia sp. CiP1_Cm_nod4 | reverse complement strand
CCCCCCTTTACCGTCACCGCACCGAGCCGGGTCGAGGGTCTTCAGTTGGCTGACATGGCCGCGTCTGCGACCTTCCCCGCCTTCGAGCAGGACCAGTACGGCAACACCGAGGATCGGTATCTGCGAGAGTTGGCGCCTCGGCTCTACCGCTGACCTGGTCGGCCGATCACGTCCTACGGCCTCAAGGTCCACCCTTGGAACGAAACGACAGGAGCCGCCTACCCGTGGGCGGCGGCCCTGTAGGCGCGTCGGCCGGCTGAAGCCGCCTTCTGCGGGTGCCGCCGTTTCCGACAGCAGACGACCATCCGCGCGTTGTCCAATCTACTCTCATCCGCGCTCACAGAGAACCCACTCGGGAGAGGCAGACCGTGTCAGTAGCTCTCGACCCGATTAGTGATCTTCGCTAGCGGCGACGCTCTACGTCATCGACCGTAGTCTTGCACTCTCGCGACGGTGGCGGATACAGGACGGAGGATCCTCTGCGGAGGAGCGCCGAGGTCGGGTCAGTTGAGGGTCCGTCCGCGCGGAAGCACGCACGTGTTCGCGCAACGCCGGGAGGAGGAGGAGGGCGCCGGCGCCGCACGCGCGGTCCCGGACGAGGCCCGGCAGTCTTGTCACGCGGATCGGGTGGCCGAGGGCCTGCCTGGTCATCGTCCACAGGTGCCCGGCGAGCCTGGGTGGGGTGTAATGCCTGCCGTGCCGTGCCCGGACCTCTGGTGGGAGAGCGGCCGCGTACGCGGCCCCCAGGCCCTCGCTCGACGTCGGGGCCGTGATGGAGGGATCCGGGCTGGTTTCGCGGGGAAGGGCCGGTGGTGTGGCGGCGACGGCGGACGTCACGTCCAGCCACCTGCCCGACAGGCCGGCCTCGCGGGCGCGGGCCGCCCACCAGCCCGGAACCGCGGCGAGCACGGCCGCCGCGGCGGCGGAAACCGGCCCGACGGGGTCGGCGTCAGCGACCTTCGCGTGGGAGCCTCGCGCCCCGAGGTCTCGTGCGGCAGCGGGTATGGCCACGATCCCGCGGTCTGCCGCAAGCCACCGACAAGTTGACGGGCGGTCCGCCAGATGATCGGACGAACTGGGCAGTCCCTGCAGGCGTATGTCCGTCTTCTGCTCGAGGAGGAGGCGGTCATGCTGACCACGGAGGAGGCCGCCGAGCAAGGCCCGCTCCATCGCGGCGCGAGGCACGGTGACCGCGTCCGACGTGGTGGATGCCGTCACCGAGGCACGCAACGCCCACCCATAATTGTTCTTGGTACCTCGGAGCCAGCCGACTTCCTGGTCGGCCCAGACGCGGTGACGGAGAAGGCGCGCACGGTGGCGGCCGGCGCGCGGCTGGCGGCTCCGTATGCGGTCGACCTCGAATCTGAGTTCGGTCATTTGGTTAGTACTGCAACGGCACTTGTGGCCAGTCGTGGCCGTAGCGCTTGTAGTGGCTTCGGCGGGCTTGCCACTGGCGGTGGCGGCGCCAGTCTGACCAGTACCCGACGGCCTGTTCGTCGGGGGACAGCGGGGTGAGCAGGGCGGCGTACAGGTGCCCGATCTCGGGCACGGTCAGCGGGATCAGTTCGCCGTCGCCGCCGCCAGCGGCGCCCCCTTTTGAGCCTGTGCTCGCATCACCGCGAGCCAGGCCAGGGCCAGCATGGACAGGGTGGTGTGCGCGTACCAGCCGCACCAGGTGCGGGCCTGATAGTCGTCCAGGCCGGTCTCGTTCTTCGCCTGTTGGAAGCATTCCTCCACCGGCCACCGCGCGCCGGCGACCCGGGCCAGCTCGGCCAGGCCGGTGGAGCGTGGGCCGTAGCAGATGTAGTAGGCGATCTTGTCGGGGTCGCGGACCGAGCGGCGGGCCAGCAGCCAGTGCCCGCGGCCGGGCCGCCAGCCGATCCGGATCGCCACGCGCGCCCAGTCGTAGACCCGGGGGCCGTGCGCGCCGTCGCCACATGAGATCCGTCGCCATGCCCGGGCCGGCAGCGCGGCCACCACCTGGTCGGCGCGGCCATAGCCGTACCCCTGGGCCAGGACGTCGTCGTCGCGGCGGGTGGCCACCACGTGGAACAGGTCGTGCTCCTCCAGCCACACCCGCAGGTACTTGACCTGCCCGTAGATCTCGTCGGCGGTGAACCAGGCCCACGGCACCCCGGCGTCGAGCACCCGCTGCAGCATGGTGATTGCGATACGGGGCTTGGTGGTCATCTCGGCCGTGTCGGGGATCCCGGCGGCCCGACACCGGGCACGATCCAAGGTCCACGACTCGGGCAGGTACAGCTCCCGGTCGATCAGCGCGTGCCCGTCCGCAGTGACGTAGGCGGCGAACACCCCGACCTGGCAGTTGTCCTTCTTGCCCGACGTGCCGGTGTACTGCCGCTGCACCCCTGCCGAGCAGGCTCCTTTCTTGATGAACCCGGTGTCGTCGATGACCAGCACCGCCTGCGGGGTCCCGAGGTGTTCGACCAGGTAGTCGCGGACGTCGTCGCGGGCCGCGTCGACATCCCAGTCGGCGGTCCGCAGCAGCCGCTGCATCCCGTCCGGCGACACCTCCTCGGCATGCTCGGCAATGGTCCAGCCGTTCTTGCGCTCCAGCTCGGAGAGCAGCCCCTCCAGATACCGGCGCATCCGCGCTCGGGGCTCAGCCCGGGCGAACCGGCCACCGACCCGTTCACATACCCGGTCAAGCTCGTCCCGCCACATCCCCACATCAACATCGTTCACGTCATGTACAACACCCGAGCAGCGCACACCCTGCCACCAAGTGCCGTTGCAGTACTAAGCCTCTTGTGAACCTCCCTTGAACACCTGGGGGAAGGCACGCGAGGAAGGGAAGGCGTGGTCAGGTCAGCCCGGGCCCGAGGCGTCATCGATCGTCCGGCCGCTCTGCCTCGCCGAGGGCCCGGAGATCTCGATGTGGCGGGGCTGGCTGCTGCGGGCCTTCGCCAGCCGGACGGCCAGCACCCCGCTGTCCAGGCTCGCCGTCACCGATTCGGGGTCGACGTCTCCGGGCAGCGTGATCTGGTGCTCGAAGTGGCGGAGCAGGTCAATGATCTATCCCCATGCCTGGTACGCAAGGCACACGAGCCAGTTCTCGCGGCCCCCGGGGATCTCGGGCGCACTCGGTTGGGTATCCGGCACGCGGGCAGTCTCTGAGAACGACCGCGTCGTTCGGGGAGACATCTTGGATGCTTTGCGCGGTGGTGCAACCACGACCCACGTCGGGTGGGGGCGATCGATATGTCACATGGTGATGGCGATTTCGCGACAGATGAGGACGGTGCCCGCGGCTCACGATCGAATGACCTTGGAGCCGGTGCTCCTCGAGCAGGGGTTCTCCACCACGGTGACCCGCGCCTCGATGATGCTCGGAGCGAGCGGGGGACGGACCGGGCGGCCGGGATCGGCCGCACGGTCGGGTCGCAGAAAGTGGTCGCCACCTTCAGTACCTACGCCGATGCCGAACGGGCCGTCGATCGACTTGCCGACCTTCACTTCCCGGTGGAGAGGACCGCCATCGTCGGCCGCGACCTGCACACGATCGAGAAGGTCACGGGCCGGCTGACCTGGGCGTCCGCGGCAGGCCGGTCGGCGCTCGCTGGTGCCGTCACGGGCGCGCTGATCGGCTGGATCTTCGGCCTGTTCAACTGGATCAATCCTGTCCAGGCAGCGGCGCTGCTCGCGCTCTACGGAGCCATCTTCGGCGCAATCCTCGGTGCTCTGATGGGCCTGCTGATGTACGCGTTCAGCCGGGGCCGGCGGGATTTCGTCTCCGTGTCGGCGCTGAGTGCCGATCGCTACGACCTGCTCGTCGATGCCGACGTGGCGGACGAGGCGGCCCGGCTCCTGGCGCAGACCGAGTTCGGCCGGCTCTCGTCCGCCGGGAGCGGCCGGAGCTGACATTGATCGTCCGTCGGCCCGGCACGCGCGGTGGCGCGTCGTGCGGACGTGTCGGCCTCTGCTCCGCCGTCTTGCACTGGTTCGCCGGGTGGCGGCGTGTTGCGGTCTTCGTCCGGCCGGTCCTAGCGTGGTCGTGAGGACTGCCGGGGCCCCGCCACTTCCATCAGAAGGCTCCCACCGGGAGGTCATCGTGGGTAAGGTAGTAGGAATAGACCTGGGTACTACGAACTCGGTCATCGCCGTCGTCGAGGGTGGCCAGCCGACAGTTATCCCCAATATTGAGGGCTCGCGCACGACGCCTTCGGTCGTTGCTTTCACGGAGAGCGGCGAGCGGCTGGTGGGTGAACTCGCCCGCCGTCAGGCGGTTCTCAATCCCAAAGGCACGATCACCGCGGCCAAGCGATTCATCGGCCGCCGGTACAGCGAGGTCACCAGCGAGCTGAAGACAGTCACGTACGACATCACCGCCGGGAAGGAAGACGCAGTACGGATCTTCGTTCGCGGGCGCGAGTACGCCCCCGAGGAGATCTCGGCGATGGTGCTCCGGAAACTGGCCGACGACGCCGCCAAGTTCCTCGGCGAAAAGGTCACCGAAGCCGTGATCACGGTGCCGGCTTACTTCAACGACGCGCAACGGCAGTCGACCAAGGACGCCGGCCGGATCGCCGGCCTGGACGTACTGCGCATCATCAACGAGCCCACCGCCGCCGCGCTGGCCTACGGGATGGACAAGAGGTCGCACGAGACCGTACTGGTCTTCGACCTGGGCGGCGGCACCTTCGACGTCTCCGTCCTCGACGTGGGCGACGGGATCGTCGAGGTGCGCGCCACCGCCGGCGACACCCATCTCGGCGGCAACGACTGGGACCGCCGCCTGGTCGACTTCCTTGCCGACGATTTCAAGAACCAGACCGGCATCGACCTGCGCAACGATCCGCAGGCACTGCAGCGGCTCTTCGAAGCCGCCGAGAAGGCGAAGGTCGAGCTTTCGTCCGTCTCCCAGACCCAGGTCAACCTGCCGTTCATCACCGCCGACGCGAACGGCCCGAGACACCTCAACACCACCATCACTCGCTCGCAGTTCGAGAAGATCACGGCCGATCTGCTCGAGCGGTGCCTGCCGCCGCTGCGCCAGGCGATGGCGGACGCGAAGGTCTCCGAGCAGGACCTCGACGAGGTGATCCTCGTCGGCGGCGCCACCCGCATGCCGGCCGTGCAGGCCCTGGTGCGCCGGCTGACCGCCGGCAAGGAACCCAACATGACGGTCAACCCGGACGAGGTCGTCGCCGTCGGCGCCGGCATCCAGGCCGCGGTCATCAAGGGCGAGGTCTCCGACGTGCTGCTGCTGGACGTCACCCCGCTCTCCCTCGGCGTGGAGACGCTCGGCGGCGTGAGCACGAAGGTGATCGAGCGCAACACCACCATCCCCGCGCGCCGGAGCGAGACGTTCTCGACGGCGGAGGACAACCAGTCGGCCGTCGACGTCGTGGTGCTCCAGGGCGAACGTGAGATGGCCGCCGACAACCGGACGCTGGGCCGGTTCCGGCTCGAGGGCATCCGACCCGCCCCGCGCGGCCAGGCACAGGTCGACGTCACCTACGACATCGACGCCAACGGCATCCTCAACGTCACCGCGAAGGACAAGGGCACCGGCGCCGAACAGCGGATCACCATCTCGGACAACACCAACCTGCCGCAGGACGAGATCCAGCGCATGGTCGCTGACGCCGAGCGCAACCGGGCCGAGGACACCCGGCTGCGCGAGAACGCCGACGCCCGCAACCAACTCGACACGATCGCCTACCAGGTCGAGCAGCGGCTCACCGAACTCGGCGACCAGGTCCCCGTGCACGAGAAGGCCCGCGCCGAACAGCTCATCGCCGACGCTCGCCGCGCGCTGGAGGAGCACGCCGACGTCGACCGCGTCCGGCCGATCATCAACGATCTCCAGCAGGTCCTCTACGGCCTTCCGGCTGTCGCGCAGCGCGAGGCGGCATCGACGGCCAGCGGCGGAGCTGGAGCCGGTGGACCGGGCGAGACCTCGGCCGGTGGGGACGACGTCATCGACGCCGACTTCACCACCCATGACGATGGGTGAGAACCGATCGGATGCCGAGCGGCCCGAGACCACCCCGGCACCCGACCTCGCCGCGAAACTCGAGCAGTGCCAGGCCAGCCACCTGCGGACTCTCGCCGACTTCGACAACTACCGTCGGCGGACCGGACGCGAGATCGGCGCCGCGAAGGCAGCCGAGCGGGATCGTGTGGTTCTCGCGTGGGTGCCGGTGCTGGATCACCTCGAGCTCGCCCTCTCGCACACGGACGCCGACCCCGACTCGCTCGTCGACGGGGTACGCGGGGTACGCCAGCTCGCTCTGGGCGCGCTGCGGAACTCCGGGGTCACTCGACTCGACGACGAGACCGGCGCCTTCGACCCGACCCGTCACGAGGTCGGCGCCGTCGTCGACAGCGGCTCAACGTCCCGTCCGCCCCCGGCGGGCACCGTCGTGGAGGTGCTCCGGCCGGGCTACCAGGCCGACGGCCGCGTACTGCGTCCCGCGTCCGTGGCCGTGAGCGCCGGACCGAAACCGAACAGCGGAGCAAGATCGAATAACGGGCCAAGGCAGGATACCGGGTCAGAACCAGGAATGGGACCCGGACCGGATACCGAGCCGGAAGCATCGTGACATGAGCAGCGGCCGGACCACGAATCGGGCCAGCGAGGACTTCTACGAGATCCTCGGGGTCCCTCGGAACGCCGACGCTGACGCGATCCAGCGGGCGTACCGGAAACTCGCCCGCCAGTACCACCCCGACGTCAACTCCGATCCTGGGGCCGAGGAGCGGTTCAAGGACCTGTCGGAGGCGTATGACGTGCTCTCCGATCCCGACACCCGGGCGCGCTACGACCGGTTCGGCGGAGATTTCCGCCGGATGCCCGAAGGCGCCGAACGATGGGCAGGCGCGGGTGGCGGGGCGCGTGCCGGCGCCGGTGGCCCGGGTTTCCGGTTCGAGGGGTTCGAGGGGTTCGACTTCGAGGACCTGTTCGGCGGTATGGGCGGCGGATTCTTCCGCGGCCGAGGCCGGGCGGGACCGGTGTCCGGTGCCGACCAGGAAGCCGAGATCGAGGTCACCCTCGCCGAGGCCTACCGAGGCGGTCGGCGCAGCGTCACCCTGGCGGGCCCGACCGGACCCCGCGAGGTCCAGGTCACCATCCCGCCCGGAGTGATGCACGGGCAGCGGCTGCGGCTCGCGGGCCAGGGCGGGCGCGGCCGGGACGGCGGGGATCCGGGCGACCTCTACCTCGTGGTGCGGCTGGCGCCCGGCCCCCGATTCCGGGTCGAAGGCCGGGACGTGCACACCGATCTGCCCCTCGCGCCGTGGGAGGGCGTGCTTGGCACGAAGGTCGCCATCACCATCCCGGACGGCGAGCAGGTGATCGTCACCGTCCCGCCCGGCAGTTCCACCGGCCGCAAGCTCCGCCTGCGCGGCAAGGGCCTGCCCCGCTCGGCGCGTGGTTCGAGGCGCGGTGACCGCGCCGGCGACCTCTACGCGCACGCCCGAATCATGGTCCCGGCCAACCCCACTGCGCGGGAGACGGAGCTGTTCCGCGAGCTCGCGGAGGTCTCGTCCTTCAACCCCAGGGAGAGGTCATGACGACGCTGCTCGTGCGCGCTAGCGCCCGTACTCAGGGCCTCGACCTCGACGCGTTCTGTGTCGCGGCGCACCTGCATCCCGACCTCGTCCGACGGCTGGTGACGCTGGGTCTCCTCGACGCGGAGATCGACCCCGCCGGCCACTACACACTCGCGGTGACGGCGGTGGCACGCGCCGGCCGGATCGAACGGCTGCGCCGCGACCTCGGCATCACCTACACGGCGACCGGGGTCGTGCTCGACCTGCTCGACCGGATCGACGAACTCGAACGGCTCCTCCGTGCCCGACCCGCCCGAGGCGAGGTGCATCCATGGACATGAACAAGCTGACCGAGAAGTCCCGCGAGGCTCTTGACGCCGCGCAAGCTCGAACGGTGCGCCTCGGCCATGCCGAGGTGGACGGCGAGCACCTGCTGGCCGCGCTGATGGAACCACCCGAGGGACTGGTGCGCCGCCTGCTGATCGCCTCGGGCGGAGATCCGGCCGCGGTCGCCGAAGTGGTCGAGAACGAACTGCGGCGCCGGCCCAAGGTGTCCGGACCCGGCGTGCGACCCGGCGAGGTGTATGTGACCCAGCGGCTGTCCCGCCTGCTGGACGCCGCCAGCAGGGAGGCCGGTCGGCTCAAGGACGAGTACGTGTCGGTCGAGCACCTCCTCCTCGCCCTCGTCGACGAGGGACAGTCCAGCGCCGCCGGCCGGATCCTCGCCCACAACGGCCTCACCAGGGAGAAGCTGCTCACCGCGCTGACCGAGGTCCGCGGGAACCAGAGGGTGACGTCCGCGAACCCCGAGGCCACCTACGAGGCGCTCGAGAAGTACGGCCGCGACCTGGTCGCGGAAGCCCGCGACGACCGGCTCGACCCGGTCATCGGCCGCGATTCCGAGATCCGCCGGGTCGTGCAGATCCTCTCCCGCAAGACGAAGAACAATCCGGTGCTGCTCGGCGACCCCGGGGTCGGCAAGACGGCGATCGTCGAGGGCCTCGCCCAGCGCATCCACCGGGGCGACGTACCTGAGGGACTGCGCGACCGGACGGTGTTCCAGCTCGACCTGGCGGCGCTGGTCGCCGGAGCCAAGTACCGGGGCGAGTTCGAGGAGCGACTCAAGGCGGTTCTGAGCGAGGTCAAGGCGGGCGAAGGCCGGATCCTGCTGTTCGTCGACGAGCTGCACACCGTCGTCGGCGCCGGCGCGGCCGAGGGGTCGATGGACGCCGGGAACATGCTCAAGCCGATGCTCGCCCGCGGCGAACTGCACCTCATCGGCGCCACCACCGTCGAGGAGTACCGCAAGCACATCGAGGCGGACGCCGCCTTCGAACGCCGCTTCCAGCCGGTGCTGGTCGACGAACCGACGGTGGAGGACACGATCTCGATCCTGCGCGGACTGCGCGAACGGTTCGAGATCTTCCACGGCGTGCGGATCCAGGACGGTGCGCTGGTCTCGGCGGCGGTGCTGTCGCACCGCTACATCTCCGACCGGTTCCTGCCCGACAAGGCGATCGACCTCGTCGACGAGGCGTGCGCCATGCTCCGCACCGACATCGACTCGATGCCCACCGCGCTCGACGAGATCACCCGCAAGGTCACCCGGCTGGAGATCGAGGAGGCCGCGCTGGCAAAGGAGAACGACCCGGCCAGCGTCGCCCGGCTCGACCAGCTCCGCAAGGAACTCGCCGACCTGCGCGCGGAGGCCGACGCGATGCGCGCACAGTGGGAGTCAGAACGGCAGGCCATCCGCAAGGTCCAGGAGCTGCGCGAGGAGATCGAGCACGTCCGCCGGCGCGCAGACGAAGCCGAGCGTGCCTACGACCTCAACACCGCCGCCGAGCTGCGCCACGGCCAACTCCCGGAACTGGAACGCCGGCTGGCCGCCGAGGAGGAACGTCTGGCCGGCCGCCAGCACGGGCAACCGCTGCTGCGTGAACTGGTGACCGAGGAGGAGATCGCCGACATCGTCTCCCGCTGGACCGGCATCCCCGTCACCCGGCTCGTCGAGGGCGAGCGCGAGAAGCTGCTGCGCCTCGACGACATCCTGCACCAGCGGGTGGTCGGCCAGGACGAGGCCGTCAGCCTGGTGGCGGACGCCGTCATCCGCGCGCGCTCTGGTATCAAGGACCCCCGGCGCCCGGTCGGGTCGTTCATCTTCCTGGGACCGACCGGCGTGGGGAAGACCGAGCTCGCACGCACGCTCTCCGAGGCGCTGTTCGACGCCGAGGAGGCGATGATCCGCATCGACATGAGCGAGTACCAGGAGCGCCACACGGTCAGCCGGCTGATCGGCTCTCCTCCGGGCTATGTCGGTTACGAGGAGGGCGGCCAGCTCACCGAGGCGGTGCGTCGCAAGCCGTACTCCGTGGTCCTCTTCGACGAGATCGAGAAGGCGCATCCGGATGTGTTCAACACGCTCCTGCAGGTCCTCGACGACGGCCGGCTGACCGACGCGCGGGGCCGAACCGTGAACTTCACCAATACGGTGATCATTATGACGTCGAACATCGGCTCGCAGTGGCTGATGGACGCGGTGACGCCCGACGGCGAGATCGAACCCGAGGCCCGGGCCCGGGTGATGGCCGACCTGCGGGAACGATTCCGCCCGGAGTTCCTCAACCGGCTCGATGAGATCGTCCTGTTCAAGCCGCTGACCCTGGCCGAAATCGAACAGGTCGTCGACCTGCTCGTCGAGGACCTGCGCCGGCGGCTCGTGGACCGCCGGATCACCCTGGAGATCACCGAGCCGGCCCGGTTGTTCATCGCCCGCGAGGGGTTCGACCCGGTCTTCGGCGCCAGGCCGCTGCGGCGGTTCATCCAACGTGAGGTCGAGACCCGGATCGGCCGGGCACTGGTCGCCGGCGACGTCACCGACGGCTCCCGCGTCACCGTCGACCTGATCGAGGGCCACCTCGCTGTCACGCATGACGTGCCCGCGATGCAGCGGGGATGACGGCCGCGGCGGCGCGGCGCGGTACTCAGCCGCGGATAGACACCCCCGGCGGGTCCTCGGTGACTCCGCCTACGGCACCGCCGAACCACCACTACCGGATTTTGGTAGCTCGTAGGATCTGGCGGTGTCGCCGCCTCCGGTACGGCCGATCCCGGTCCACCGCGTTTCCCCACCGGGCCGCGCTGATCACCGCCGCGGAGGCCGTCGACCGCGGTTCACCCGCCCGCCTCGAGATCGGGATGGTCAAGACCCGCGGTGCCGCCCTGCTGCACGACGTCGTCGACCGGAGCCGTCCAGGTTCACGGCGCACTCGGCCTCACCCCCGACACACCGCTGGCACACCGTCCGAGCGGGCATCAGCCCAGAGCGTCGGTGATCGGCGCGTCCGTCCCCATCGTCACGATCAGCTTCCGGTTGGCGAACTCCTTGATGCCGAGGTGGGACAGCTCCCGGCCGTAGCCGGACCGCTTGATGCCGCCGAAGGGCAGTTCCGGCTCGGATGACGTCGGATGGTTAATCCACACCATCCCGCTCTCGATCCGGCTGGCGACTGCACGCGCCCGGGAGATGTCGCTGCTGAACACCGCACCGCCGAGACCATAGGGCGAGTCGTTCGCCAAGGAGACCGCCTGGTCATCGTCCTGTACCCGATAGACGACCGCGATCGGTCCGAACAGCTCTTCGCGATGGGCGCGCATCTTCGGCGTCACGCCGACGAGGACCGTGGCTTGCACGAACGCTCCGGGGTGGTCGACGCGCCCGCCGCCGACGACCGCGGTCGCTCCCTTGTCCAGCGCGTCGCGGATCTAGTCTACCAGCGTCTGGGCGGCCTGCTCGGAGCACACCGGTGCCAGCGTGGTGGCCTCGTCAACGGGGTCGCCCGGAACCAGCTCGAGCATCCGTTCGGCCAGCGCGGTCACGAACCGGTCGAATACCTCGGATATCACGATCATCCGCTTAGCGCTCACGCAGCTTTGCCCCATGTTGTGCAGGCGGCCGATCAGGGCCGCTTCGACGGTGCGGTCGAGGTTGTTGTCATCGAGCACGATGAACGGGTCGCTGCCGCCCAGCTCGAGGACGCTCTTCTTCACGTTTCGGCCGGCGGTCTCACCGACGCTGACCCCGGCCCGGTCGCTTCCGGTCAGCGATGCGCCCCGAACGACATCAGACTCAATCACCCGGTAGACCTCGCGGCCGGGAACCAGGAGGTTGGTGTAAAATCCTCGCGGCGCACCCGCGTCGGCGAACAGCTGCTCGACGGCTAGGGCCTGTTCTGAGTCCGGATCACAATCGGGGTGTTCGTCCTTCGCTCGGGTGCTTCGGCTGGGTAGCACGGCTGTATGACGCGTGGTGAGCTGACCGACGGTGAATGGGAGTTGATCGAGCCGCATCTCCCGCTGGGGACGTCCGGACCGATCCCTGACCTGCGCAGCTGTTTCAACGCGGTGATGTGGAGGTTCCGTACCGGTAGCCCCTGGCGGGACGTGCCCGAACGCTACGGCTCCTGGTCGACGATCTACGACCGGTTCCGCGCGTGGGCGCGGGACGGGGTCTTCCAGTAACGCGCCGGTGTCATAAACAACCGTGCGCATTATCCGGCTGCCTGCCAGGGTTCGTCGTCGAACAGTCCGGCCTCTGCGAGGAATGCGCGGGCGCGTTGCCGGAACTCTTCGGGCAGCTTGCCGTGTTCGCTTTCGTACTCGGCGACCAGTTCCTGTGCGGTAGCCCTGCCGGCGGCATGCAGGGTGGCTGCGCGGGCTTTCTCGACGGCGGCCTCGGTCAGCCATGCGGATACCGGCTTGCCTTCTTCCGCGGCCGCTGTCTTGATCGCCTTCTCGACCTCGGAGGGCACCGAGATCGACAACTTGCGTACACCCATGATCCTAGTGTAATGCCTGGTAGGAAGATCTTCCTACCGTATCCAGTGGTCCTGACGAGGTCCGCCGATGGGAAGAGGGGCCGTCGAGATGGGGGCGGAGGGTGTTGGGATCCGGGAGATCGACGGAACGGGGGTGGGTACCGATACGCTCATCGTCGTGCTGAGAACGCTCGACCTGCGTGGAAGTCTGCCGTCACCGCCACGGGTGCGCGGGCTGCTGCCCCGCGCCGCGCTGGACGTCGACGCCGCGCTGGCAGCGGTCCGCCCGGTCTGCGACGACGTGCGCGACCGGGGGGACGCCGCGGTCCTCGACGCGGGGGAGCGGTTCGACGGGGTGCGGCCGCCCTCGGTCCGGGTTGCCGCGGACGCGCTGGCCGCCGCGCTGGACGGCCTCGACCCGCGGGTACGGGACGCCCTTGAGGAGGCGATCCGGCGGACCAGGCTGGTGCACCGCGCCCAGCGCCGCGAACCGGTGACCATCGACGTGGCCCCGGGCACCAGGGTGACGGAGCGTTGGATCCCGGTGCAGCGGGTCGGACTCTACGTGCCGGGCGGGCGGGTCGCCTATCCCAGCAGCGTGGTGATGAACGTCGTGCCGGCGCAGGAGGCCGGGGTCGCCTCCCTGGCGCTGGCGTCGCCGCCGCAGGCGGAGTTCGGCGGTCTGCCGCATCCGGTGGTCCTCGCCGCCGCCGCGCTGCTGGGCGTGGAGGAGGTGTACGCCGCCGGCGGCGCCCAGGCGATCGCGATGTTCGCGCACGGGACGTCCAGCTGCCCGGCGGTGGACGTGGTGACCGGGCCGGGCAACATCTACGTGACCGCGGCGAAGCGGCTGCTGCACGGCCTGGTCGGCGTGGACGCCGAGGCCGGCCCGACCGAGGTCGCGATCCTCGCCGACGACACCGCGGACCCCGCCCACGTCGCGGCCGACCTGATCGCCCAGGCCGAGCACGACCCGATGGCCGCCTGCCTGCTGGTCACCCCGTCGCGAGACCTGCTCGACGCGGTCGAGACCGAACTCGACAAGCAGGTCGCGGTGACCCGCCATCGGGAGCGGGTACGTACGGCGCTGACCGGCCAGGGGGCGGCGGTGGTGGTCGACGACGTCGACGCGGGCCTGGCGGTGGTCGACGCCTGGGCCGCCGAACATCTGGAGATCCAGACCGTGGACGCCGCGGCCGTCGCCGGCCGGGTCCGTAACGCCGGGGCCGTGTTCGTGGGGGCATGGGCGCCGGTGTCGCTGGGGGACTATCTCGCCGGCTCGAACCACGTCCTGCCGACGGGCGGTACCGCCCGGCACAGCAGTGGGCTTTCGGTGTCGGCGTTCCAACGGCAGGTTCACGTGGTGGAGTGTGACCGCGAGGCTCTCGCCGAGGTGGCGCCCAGGATCGCCGCGCTCGGTGGCGCCGAGGATCTCATCGCCCACGTCGACGCGGTGGAGGTGCGGCTGCGATGACCACAACAGGATCGGGATCGGGATCGGGACCGGCGAGCGGAGCCGGGCCGGCGAGCGGAGCCGGGCCGGTGACCGGACCAGCGGGCGGATCGCCGAGGGGATCAGGGTCGGACGGCGCGGTCGCCGGCTGGCCCGCCACACCCGCCGCCGGCCGTAGCCGCCCGGTGCGCTCGCCCACGCTCGACGAGCTGCCGCTGCGGGACGATCTGCGCGGCATGGTGCCCTACGGCGCGCCGCAGCTCGACGTCCCGGTGCTGCTCAACACCAACGAGAACCCGCACCCGCCGTCCGCCGGGCTGGTGGACGCGCTGGGCAAGGCCGCCTCCCTCGCCGCCACCGAGGCCAACCGCTATCCGGACCGCCAGGCCGAGGCGCTGCGCGCCGACCTGGCCTACTACCTGACCCCGGACGCCGGTTTCGGCCTGCGCACCGACCAGGTGTGGGCGGCGAACGGGTCGAACGAGGTGCTCCAGCAGCTCTGCCAGGCCTTCGGCGGGCCGGGCCGGGTCGCGCTGGGGTACGAGCCGTCCTATTCGATGCACCGGCTGATCGCGGTGGCGACCGCGACCGGCTGGGCCGGTGAGCGCCGCGAGCCCGACTTCACCCTCGACCCGGACGCGGTCGCCGCGGCGATCCACCGGCACCGGCCGTCCCTGGTCTTCCTGGCGTCGCCGAACAACCCCACCGGCACCGCGCTGCCGCTGGAGGTGGTGCTGGCCGCGTGCGCGGCGGTCGGTGAGACCGGCTCCGGCATCGTGGTCGTGGACGAGGCGTACGCGGAGTTCCGCCGCGCCGGGGTCCCCAGCGCGCTGGCCCTGCTGCCGTCCCAGCCGCGGCTGGTGGTCACCCGGACGATGAGCAAGGCGTTCGCGCTGGCCGGCGCCCGCATCGGCTACCTTGCCGCGCACCCGGCGGTGGTCGACGCGCTGCAGCTGGTGCGCCTGCCGTACCATCTGTCGACCTTCACGCAGGCGGTCGCGCGCACCGCGCTCGCGCATGCCGACGAGCTGCTCGCCACGGTCGAGGCGGTCAAGGCGCAGCGTGACCGGCTGGTGGCCGAGCTGACCGGGCTCGGCTGCGCGGTGGCGCCCAGCGACGCGAACTTCGTCCTGTTCGGCCGGTTCACCGACCAGCGGGCGGCGTGGCAGGGGCTGCTCGACGCGGGCGTGCTCGTCCGGGACGTCGGCCTGCCCGGCTGGCTGCGGGTCACCGCCGGTCTGGCGGGCGAGGTCGACGCCTTCCTGACGGCGACCCGCGCGCTGCTGGCCGAGGGGGCCACGGCGCTGGCGCCCCCCGCCGCCGCGCCGACGGATCCGGCCTCCGCAGCCGCGGCGCCCGCTACCGCAAGGCCTGCCACCGCGACGTCCACCGACGCGAGGCCCACCGTCGAACTGCCCTACCTCGGGGAGGAGTGACCAGGGATGGGTCGCACAGCCCGCATCGAGCGCAAGACCCTGGAGTCGCACGTCGTCGTCGAGCTGGATCTCGACGGGGCGGGTGTGTCGTCGTCGTTCACCGGGGTGCCGTTCTTCGACCATATGGTCAGCCAGCTCGGCAAGCACGGCGGTTTCGACCTCACCGTCCGCACCCGTGGTGACCTGCACGTCGACGCCCACCACACGGTCGAGGACACCGCGATCGCCTTCGGTGACGCGCTGCGCGAGGCGCTCGGTGACAAGTCCGGGATCCGGCGTTTCGGGGACGCCCTGGTGCCGCTGGACGAGGCGCTGGTGCAGGCCGCGGTGGATCTTTCCGGCCGTCCGTACTGCGTGGTCGTCGAACCGGAGCTGATCGAGCTCATCGGCACCTACGACACGACGCTGACCCGGCACGTCTTCGAGTCGATCGCCGCGTCGGCGCGGATCGCTCTGCACGTGCGGGTGCTGTCGGGCCGCAACGCCCACCATGTGGTCGAGGCCCAGTTCAAGGCGGTCGCGCGGGCGCTGCGGGACGCGGTCGCGCTCGACGGGCGGGTAGCCGGCGTGCCGTCCACCAAGGGCGTGCTGTGACGGGGAGGGGCCCGCGGTGACGGGGCCGCGGGTGGTCGTCCTCGACTACGGGTCGGGGAACCTGCGCAGCGCGCAGCGGGCGCTCGCCCGAGTCGGCGCGGACGTGACCGTGACGGCCGACCTGGCCGCAGCCCGGGCCGCGGACGCCCTGGTGGTCCCCGGGGTGGGCGCCTACGCGGCGTGCATGGCCGGGATCGACGCGGCCGGCGCGGCACCGGTCATCCACGAGCGGGTCGCCCAGGGACGTCCGGTGCTGGGGATCTGCGTGGGGATGCAGGTCCTCTACACCCTCGGGGACGAGCACGGTGTGCGCACCCGCGGGCTCGGTGTGCTCGCCGGGCAGGTCCGCCGGCTGGCCGCGCCGGTCCTGCCGCACATGGGCTGGAACACCGTGGTACCACCGGAAGGGACGGTGCTCTTCGACGGCCTGCCCGCGGGCACCCGCTTCTACTTCGTCCACTCGTACGCGGCCGAGCCCGCGCCCGGCGACACCGTGGCCGAGCACGGCGAGCCCTTTGCCGCGGCGGTGGAACGCGGCCCGCTGTACGCCACCCAGTTCCACCCGGAGAAGTCCGGGGACGCGGGCGCGCACCTGCTCACCAACTGGTTGCGCACCCTGCGCTGACCCATGGCCACCAACCGGTGGCCACCAGCCGCTGGCCGCCGGTCCGCGGCTCCCGGCGTCAGGACGTGTGCCCAGGGCGCGTCAGTCGTGACGAATTTTGATCATCCGGACGGCTTTGGGCTCGCCGCCCGCGACCGGTATCCGGACCTCGAGGATACCGTTGTGGTAGGTGGCGGCGACCTCCTCCTTCTTCACCCCGGGCGGCAGGGTGACCGAACGGGTGAGCGAGCCGTAGCGGAACTCGGAGCGGTAGCGGCCGGTGGCCTTCTCCCGGCGCTCCTCCCTGCGTTCGGCGTGCACCGACACCTCCTTGTCGGACACGGTGACCTCGACGTCCCGGTCCGGGTCGATGCCGGGGAGTTCGGCGCGCACCACGTAGGCGCCGTCCTCGGCGTACTCCTCGACCCGTACGGCGTCCTCCCGCAGGCCCAGCCGCCGTGCCGCCCGCGAACGCCCCTCCTGTGACCACGGCCGGCCGTGCGGCCCCGGTGACCGTTCCTGGCCGGTGTGCTCGCGCCGAATCAGTACCGGACGGCTACTCGCTTTCACGGCTGCTCCTCGTTCCCTGTCGGTTTCCTGTCGCTTTGTCGATGGTTTCCTGTTACTTGTCGATAGTTCCCTGTTGTCGGTTCCCGGTAGCGCTGTCGATTCCTGGCCGATTACTGGCCGGGATCCGTGGAGCTGGTCGGGATTCACCCACATCTCCAGCCTGCGCCTTGTCGCCGGGGTCCGCCTCCCGGCCTTCGGCGGATGTTCGCGCCGTTCCGCCCGACAGCCCGCGGGCAGCCCGCGGAAGAGCAACAGCGGAAGAGCAACAGAAGAAAGCGGGACGCGAGGCAGGACGGAACGACACGAAGCAAATACGGGGAACAAGAGGGAAAAAGCATCCGGAAACCGGGAGGAAAGCCAGCGGAAGCCCGGCGGGCCGCAAAGGGCGGAAAACGGTGGCCGGCGGCTCATCGGGTGGCGCGGCCGCGGCTCGTACCCGACGCTGGTGAAACCAGCCGCCGGGACGCTGGTGCAACCAGCCGCCGGGAGGTGCGCAGATGAGATATGCCGGGAGAGCGCTCGCCGCGCCGGCGGGAGCCGTGACGGGCGTCGCCACCGGGCTGCTCGCGCGGCCGCGACGCATCAGCCGCGGGATCAGCCGCAGGATCGGCCGTGGGATCGGCCTGGTCCGGGAGCGGGCCGCCCGTCGGCTCCGCTACCTGCGGGGATGGCTGCGAGGGCTGCGTTACCGGCTTGCCGGAGGCCGTCCCGACCCGCGGGTAGCCGATGACATCCTCGCCGACCGGGTGCGTTCCCGGCTGGGCCCGGTCACGCGCGGGCTCGACGTCCCACGGGTGCACGTGACCGTCCGCGATCACGTGGTCATCCTGCACGGCGATGTCGCCACCGCGGCCGACACCATCGCCGTCGAGGAGGCGGTCTGGCGGACCTCGGGGGTCGAGGGGGTCGTGTCGATGCTGCACGAGGGGCTCGTCCGCGGGGACACCCGGCCGTCCGAGGGTGTGCTGGTCCCGGTCCGCTCCGTCATGCTGCGGCGGCTGTTCGACGCCGCGCAGCGGGCGGGCTGCGAGCCGCGGACCGTCCAGCCGGCGGTGCACGCCGTGCTGGCGACGTTCTTCGAGCGGCTGCCGGCCGCCGAGCGGCGGCACGTCGCCTCGCATCTGCCCGCGGACGTGCGGGCGCTGACCGTGCCCCCGCGGCGGCGCGGCCGGGCCCTGGCGCGCCTGCGCCATCTGGACGAGTTCATCGAGGCGGTGCTGCGGATCGACCACATCGACCGCGGGCGCGCCCGTGACATCACCGGCGCCGTCCTGCACACGTTGCGTGACTTCGTCCCGGAGGAGGCCCAGGACGTCGCCGCCGTCCTTCCCGAAGAGCTCAGGCGGACGTGGACGGAGCCGACGGCAACGCCCGTCCCCCCGCTCTGACCAGGGTCCTTGACCAGG
>NZ_CEVIVC010000048.1:1017-2086 GCF_982290645.1 Protofrankia sp. CiP1_Cm_nod4 | reverse complement strand
GGCTGGGGCCTGTCCCGCCGCTGGCCTACCGGTGTTGCCGCCGGTCGCCGCCGTGGATCACCGCGACCGGGCAGGGGGAGTGATGGGTGCAACGCTGGCTGGTCGAGCCCAGCAGCAGCTCGGCGAAGCCCTCGTGGCCGCGGGCGCCGACGACGAGCAGCTGGGCGCCGGCGGCCTGCCGGATCAGGGTGGTCCCCGCGGCGCCGAGCATGAGCCCGGCGTCCACCCTGACGTCCGTGCGGCCGCCCAGCCCCTTCACCAGGGTGTCCTCGAGCAGGGCCTGGGCCGCCTTCTCCAGTCCTTCTCCCTCGAAGCCGGCGTAGTAGCCGGTGTACATCGCCGGCGCGGGCATCCAGACGTGGAGGACACGTAGGGCCACTCCGCGCTGGGCCGCTGCCGTGGCCGCCCAGCGCAGCGCGTTGATCGAGCCATCCGAGCCGTCCACCCCGACGAGCACCGGACGCTTCTCCCGCGGCGCGGTGATCACCTGGCCGTTACGCCGCTCGTGCCCGCGGCCCTGTTCCGGGGCCCAGCGGACCACCACGACGGCGCCGGCCGACATGTGCACGCAGGCGTCGCTGACGGAGCCCGTCACAAGGCGGCGCAGGCGCCCCGAGCCCCGCGCGCCGATCACGAGCATCTGCGCGTTGGCGGCCGTGTTGAGCAGGGCTTCGACCGGGTCGGCGCGCACGGGCCGCCCGGTGATCGTGACGGCTGGCGCGGTGGCGCGGTTCCGTTCGATGGCTTCGCGCAGGAGCTTCTCGGCCGCCGCCGCGAGATCGTCGGCGTTGTGCGACGGGACATGGCTGGCCAGTACCCGTGGGCAGCGCTCGACGGACCAGGCGAACACCACGCGCACGGTCGCGCCATCGCGCCGTGCTTCGTCGACGGCCCAGCTCAGCGCTTTGCCGGCGTCCTCGGACAGGTCCGTCCCCACGACGATTTCCCGGCTTTCCCGGATCTCTCGAGTACCCCGGATATCCCGGATCTCCTGCATGCCAGCCTCCTTCATGAGCGGATCGGGCCTCGTCCGCATGGCCGGTGGCGATCGGTGACCGTATACCCATCC
>NZ_CEVIVC010000048.1:0-642 GCF_982290645.1 Protofrankia sp. CiP1_Cm_nod4 | reverse complement strand
CGGGGTCTCGTGCCCGAGGCCGGACAGCGTGGCCAGCCAGCAGCCCTCGGCCTCGGCCGCCCTCGCGAGCGCCGTGGTGACCGTGGCCAGCACCGGGGCGGGACGCGGCGGCTGGCGATCGGTGGCCCGGGTCCGCATGGCCGCGACGAGCGCCCGCTCCTCGGCGCCGGGCGGGTGGTGCCGGCCCGGATGGCGGCCAGCGGCTCCTTGCCCGCGAGGTCCATGTCGAGATCGGCGTACCCGGGCCCCGCCGGACAGAACGGTCACCACCGGCAGCAGGCCGCGGGCCCGCAGCGCCAGGCGCGCGTAGTACAGGGCCGCGCCACAGCTGATCAGCTGCCGCCGTGTTGTCACTTCACGTAGCTGGACGAACGCGGAAAAAATTTCTACGAAGTGCTTGCGATCATGAAAATCGGCCGCTCCGTCGTGTATGTTTATCCCTGCCGGCGGAAAGCCGGGAGACACCAAGGCCGAGTTCATCGCCCAGGTGGCCCCCATCCCCGGCGCGAGCCTCCCGCAGGAGGCTCGGTGGCCCCGAGGCGAATCCCGGATAATTCGGAGACGTTTGACTCGGCGGGGCTAAGTCAGTAAGTTACAACAGTTGCTCCGAGCGGGTTGCCGAAAGGTGCCTCTCGGTCCGCG
>NZ_CEVIVC010000047.1:34135-36570 GCF_982290645.1 Protofrankia sp. CiP1_Cm_nod4 | reverse complement strand
GGACGAGGGACGGAGGGGTGGAGTGCGCGGAGGGGCGGAGAAAGGAGCGGCGTCGGCGTGTGCCATGTTGGACGCACCGGGCGGGTCCACGCGTGTCACGTCGCCGGATTGGTGTCCGCCAGTAGTGCCTCGCGTAGCCGGTGGGCGCGGGGGCTGCCCGCGTCGGTGTACGCGGTGAGCGCTTCCTCCCGGTGGCGCCGGGCCGCGAGGTGGTCCCCGGTCGCCGCGGCCACGTCGGCGAGCACCTCCGAGGCCAATGCCACCTGGAACGGGACGCCGCGGCGGCGCATGATGTCGATCGCCGCGGCCAGCGCCCGCTCCGCGTCGGCGTAACGGGCCAGGTCGCAGTGCACCTCCCCGAGGCTGATGAGCACCCGCGCCTGGTTGTGCTCGTCCGGTAACGCCTCAAAGCCGGCCAGGGCCTCCGCCAGCACCGCGGCCGCCTCGGCGGACCGGCCGGAACCGGCGAGCGCCCGTCCGAGATGGTGGGTCTGCAACGCGACGCCCCGGGCGTTGCCGAGGTCCGCGTTCATGCTCCGGGAACGCTCGAACGCGGCGATGGCCGCGGGGTAGTCCGCCTGCTCGAAGCGGGCCCGGCCGACGAACTCCAGCACGGACGCCTCCACCCGGCGGTTCACCGCCACACGGGCGAGCCGGATGGCCTCCTCGAACTGGGCCTCGGCCTCGGCGAAACGCTCCAGCTCGACCAGCGCCCGGCCCAGCTGGCTGCGCATCCTCGCCTCGGCCGCCTGATGGCCGAGACGAGCCGCGGCGGCAACGGCGAGCTCGTGGGATTCCAGCCACTCGGGGTAGTGCTTACGGTTGTAGTACAGCACCCACAGCGCCTCGCACAGCTCCCAGACCGCCGTGTCCCAGCCGCGCGCCGAGGCCGTGCGCACCGCGTCCAAGAGATTCGACCGCTCCGACTCCAGCCAGTCGAGCGCGGCGCCCGGGGAGGACAGCCGGGCCGGGTCGACGGCCGAACCGGCCAACGGCACGTCGTCGTCCCCCCGGCCGGCGTCATGATCGCCCTGACCGCTCCGGCCGGTACGACCGCCCTGATCGGTACGGCCGGCCCGGGTCGCACCCAGCAGCCGTTCGGCCCACCCGGCCTGCTCGGACAGCCGCATCCGGGAACCCATCGCCACCCGGTCGGCGACGGCCGCGCCGCGCAGGTACGCGTCGACGACGCGACGGGCGACATCGTCACGCCACTGTGGCGACTGCTCGCTCTCGGCGCATCGGAAGGCGTGGATCCGGACCAGTTCGTGAATTCGATACCGGCCGTCGCCCACCGCTTCGACCAGGTTCGCCGAGAGCAGAACCGCCAGCGCGTCCTCGACGACATCGGGGGGCAGGCCCGTCGCGGCCACGGCCACGGGCCCGCCGAACTCACGTCCCGGATGCAGGCCGAGCACCCTGTACAGGGCGCGGGCGTCGGCCGGGAGAGCGGCGTAGGCGACTTCCAACGCGGCTTCGATCACCGGATCACCTTCCAGGGACAGCCGGTCCAGCCGGCCGCGTTCGTCCCGGAGCCGGGCCGCCACGTCCGCCATGGCCAGGTGCGGGCCGGCCTTGAGCTGGGCACCGACGACACGCAGCGCGATCGGCAGCCCGCCGCACAGGCGCACCATCTCCGCGGCGGCCTCGGGCTCCCGGGACAGCCGCGCCGGCCCCACCATCCTGGAGATCAGCTCAACGCCGTCCGCCGGGGCGAGCGGACGCAGCGTCAGCAGATCGGCGCCGTCGGCGAGCAGCGCGGTGAGCCGATGATGGCTCGTCACCACGACCAGGCTGTCCTCCGAGGCCGGCAGCAGCGGGGTCACCTGCGACGGGAACTCGACGCCGTCGACCACGACCAGCAGCCGCAGACCGGCGGTGCGCTGCCGGTAGGCGGCTGTCAGACCCGCCAGGTCGGCCGGGATGCGGCCGCCGTGCGCGCCCAGCGCCTCGACGAACCCGCGCAGGACGTCACTGACCGCGGCAGCGCCACGGCAGGCCAGGCGCTCCACGTCGACGTAGAGCTGGCCGTCGCCGAAGCGGGGCCGGACCTCGTGCGCCCAGCGGGCCGCCGCGGCGGACTTGCCGACCCCCGGCATCCCCGTCACGACCACCACCCGCGGACAGGCAATGTCGGTGGGGCGGTCGAGCAGGTCGTGGAACGCCGCCCTGTCCGCGTTCCGGTTGACGAAGACCGCCGACACCGCGGGAAGCTGAACAGGCACGTCAACCGCTGTCGAAGCGACGGCGGACTAACGGGAACCCGCCTCCCCGGCATCCCGGGCCCACGACCGGTTCCCGCCGACGTACCCGGACAGCGTGTTGCCCGGCGCCCCGACGCTCCCGGCCAGCCGACCGTCGGGAACGCGCGGCCCGGCCGGCGACGGCGAACCCGTCATGGACACCGCCTCGTTCGACAACGTTCAGACAACCGG
>NZ_CEVIVC010000047.1:25241-33644 GCF_982290645.1 Protofrankia sp. CiP1_Cm_nod4 | reverse complement strand
GGGCCCCGCGGGCGACCCCGGCCTGAACCCACTCCGGCTGTCGGGCACCCGCCCGTCCGTCCGACCGTGAAACCGTGGACAACTGCCTATAGTGGACGACGTGGACCGCCGGTCACGGTGAGAATCCGCCAGATCATGGTCCGGGTGGGGGTCCAGCCATGCAGCCACTGAGATCGGACGATCCCACCCAGGTCGGCCCGTACAGGCTGGTAGGGCGGTTGGGTGCCGGCGGGATGGGCCGCGTCTACCTGGGTCGCTCACCGGCCGGCCGTGCCGTGGCGGTGAAGGTCGTCCGGCCCGAGCTCGCCGACGACCCGCAGTTCCGGGACAGGTTCGGCCGCGAGGTGCGGGCCGCTCGAGCCGTCAGCGGCGCGTACACGGCCGCGGTCATCGACGCCGACCCGGCCGCCGACCGTCCCTGGCTCGCCACCGCCTACGTGCCCGGGCTGTCCCTCGCCGAGACCATCCGCCGGACGGGCCCGCTCCCCCAGGAGGCGGTGCGCACGCTCGCCGCCGGGCTCGCCGAGGCGCTCGCCGCCGTGCACCGGGCCGGGCTCGTCCACCGGGACCTCAAACCGTCGAACGTGCTGCTGGCCACCGACGGCCCGCGGGTCATCGACTTCGGGATCTCCCGCGCGGCCGACGCCACCGGGCTCACCCTGACCGGTGGCGTGCTGGGTTCCCCCGGTTTCATGGCACCCGAGCAGATCACCGGCGGTGAGATCGGCCCGCCGTGTGACGTGTTCGCCCTCGGCGCGCTCATCGCCTTCGCCGCGACCGGCAGGGAGCCGTTCGGGACCGGCCCCACCCCGGCGCTGGTCTACCGACTGGTCCATGCTGAGCCGACCCTCGACGGCCTCGACGGCGACCTGCGCGAACTCGTCACCGTCTGCCTGGCGAAGGACCCCGCCGCCCGGCCGGCCCTGACGGACATGCTGGCTCGGCTCACCGGCCAGGATCAGGAAACGACCGTTCTGCGCCCCGGCCCCGGCTGGCTGCCACCGCCGGTGGCCGACGTGCTGAGCGCCCACACCGCGGCCACCGGCACGGACGACCAGCCGTCCGACGCCGACCAGCCGTCTCCCGCGGCACCTGTGCCGGTGCCGGTGCCGGTGACCCCGGCTCCGGTTCCGGCCGTATCCGGGACGGACGACGACGGGCCGCACGCACGTCCCGGCCCTGGTGACGTCAGGTCACCGGTCGACTTGGCCGGAGCTCTGGCCGAAGCGACCACGACCCGGAGCGAAGCGCTCACCGTCCGAGCCGAACCAGGTATCGCCCAGAGCGAAACATCCACCGCCCAGGGTGAAACTACTGCTGTCCAAGTCGAGCCGGCCCCCGCCCAGGCCGCAACGGCCACCCCTCAGAGCGAATCGGCCACTGCCCAGGTCGAGCCAGCCGCCCCTCAGGTCGCAGCGGCCATCACCCAAGCCGTGGCGCGTGAACCAGCCGCAGCGCCGCTGACGACGTCACGGGCCCGACGCCGGCGCGGGGCTCCGCTGGTGATCGGAGCCGTCGCGCTCGTCGTCACCATTGTCGCGATCGTCGTCGGCCTGGCCGCGACCACGAACGGGTCCGGCGGGCAGGGCGCGGCAGCCGGTGACGCACGGCTCGAAGCCACGGCGTCGCCCGCCGCGCGCCCCACCTCGACGAGCGCCGGCTCATCGCCGGACCCGTCAGCGACCACGTCCGCCGGCATGTCCACGGAGATCCCCGCGGCAGCGGCGACCGCGCCGGAGGCCCGGACCGGCGGCGGGCAGCCAGCCGCCGGCGGCGGAGCGGCAGCCGGCCGGCCCGCGGCGGCGGCGCCCGCTGCGGAGACCAACCGTGACTCCCCGGGCAACAACGCGCCACCGCCCGCCAGCCAGCCGCCGGCCGCTCAACCGCCAGCCACCCAGCCAGCGGCCAACCAGCCGCCGGCCGCCCACACGTTCAGCTTCACCGGGAACCTCACCCGGTACTCGTGCGCGGACGAGGGACGCCTGGTCTCCGCCCGCACCACGGACGGCGTCCTGGCCACGTTCAGCAACCAGAGCCCGGAAACCGTGCAGATCTACTGGCTCGACTTCAACGGCTCCCGAATGGCCGCGGCCTCGTTCCTGACACCGGGAAACTCCTATTCGAGCAACACCTACGTCAACCACCTGTGGCTCGTCGCCAACTCGAGCGGCCGCTGCCTGGCCATCTTCACCGCCGGCACCTCCGGCGGCCGAGTCACCGTTTACTAGAGCCGTCGAGCTGCTCCATCGTCAGGACGGAGCACAGGGCAACCACTCGGTACCCCACGCCGAGTGTGCATATTATGCGCATGGCAAGAGTGAACATTACCGTCTCCGATGAACTGATGGAGTCCGCCCGAGCCGCCGGCCTGAGCATCTCCCGCCTCGCCTCGGCGGCACTGGCCGAGGAACTGGACCGGCATGCCAAGATCGCCGAACTGGACGCCTACCTCAGCGAACTGGAGGCCGAACTCGGCCCCGTCCCAGCTCATGAGGCCGCCGCAGCCCGCGAGTGGGCCGATCGGATCCTGCCCGCCGCCTCGACAGCGCGCACGGCATAACCCTGACGAACCGCCCCGCGCAGTCCCTGTAACGATCAGTTGGATACCACGACCATCGAGATGGTTCGTGCTCAGGATTTTTCCATTTATTCCACTTCGATACCGTAGTCGCGCGCCAGGCCGGCAAGACCATCCGCCCAGCCCTGACCGACACCGCGAAGACGCCAGCCATTTGCGCGCCGGTAGACCTCGACAGCGACGATCGCGCTTTCTGTACTGAGCCCGGTCACCGGGAAGACAGCGAGCACCTCGCGATCCGCGACTGCCGCGATACGCAGATCAGTAACCGCGGCAAGAGCAGTCGCGCCGGAACAATCGAGGCTCGCCGTAAAAACCACCTGGCCGACCGATGCCGGAACACGAGGAAGATCAACGAAAATGCTGTCGGTCCAGGTACCATCGGCCTGCTGCGTCCGACCGGACATATGGACGGTTCCGGCGGCACCAGTCGGCTGGTTGTAGAAGACAGTTGCTTCCGGATCGAGCACGTGGGCGTCGGATCCGCACGGCAGAGCGCTGACATCGAGATCGTCGCTTGCTCCACCTTTCCGGAGAAGCGCCACCCGTATCGGAACGACCGGCAGTGGAACATTCGCTCCTCGGACAAGAACAGTCGCGCCGTCAAGCGGAGGAAAGTCGGCGTCTACCGTCTGCGGCCCACTACCGGCATCAGTATCAGGTTTCTGCCCCTGGAGCTGGAAGGCAATTTCTGGATCATGGTGCTGGAATTCCATGAGAAACTTGTCCAGGTAGTTACGGGAACTTCTTCCGCCCATGATCGTATGAGGTGAATACAGGACTACCTCGCGCCTGTCATCACGCTCCCAGGTGTACATGTGCAGGGTTGCCGATCCACCGTTGGTAGCCAGGAAAGTCGGGATGTGCACACCAACGGTGAAGGTCGGCTTGTCGTCATCGAGAACGCTGAAAGGCGAGTCGTCTCGTGGCGTGAAATACTCGAATGCAACATCACCATCGGTCTTGATGTGCCGAACCCTGCTTAACCATCCTCCCGGTCAGGCCCTGCGTTGCGTCGCCACGCCCCTTGAAGATCGCTCCGAATTCACGCTCGGTGAGCGTAGTCGAGAACTTGACGTGCATGGATCGCATTCAGACTCCACCGCCCTGTTTCAGCCAGCACTTCCTTTTTCGCCATCCATGCCGCTCCTACCCGCAGCTTTGCCGACGACCACGAGTAGGAGCGATACGATTACTTGTACTGATGCCACTGATCGTTCGAGTTCTCACAGACGTATCCGCTGCTGTTGCACCTGCTGCACTGCGTAGTCCATCCTCCACCGATGCCGTTGCACTTGGGGCAGCGAACAATCTTGACCTTCTTCTTGCACTTCTTGCACTGCACACCCGTCCGGTCACCCTGCCATCTCACAGCGAGATCTCCTTCACGACATGGTTGAGAGCTATTTGAAGAGAAGAACTGACGGAGCCACTAAAAACTGGTCTATATCAACGGTCACGATTCCACAGTCGCGGTCTTCTGCGAGATGAATTCGTGTCCGATGGCGTTTGCGGCTCAGGTACTGTCGCATGCAGCCTGCCGCTGATATCGCTCTCCATGGGCTCGCCCGCTCTCAGCCGCCCGAGGTCGGAGGAGAGGGCCAGCCAGCCGTCTCGGTCATCGCGCGGTGAACCTGTTCCGACATACATTACAAAGGTCCATGACTCGGGACCCTCGAGAGTATCCGCGAAGGACGGGTCGGCCTCAAGCGCGCCGGCGCAGAAACGGCGAATCTCCTCCGTCACCAGCATGGGCTCCGTACCGGACTTACTGATGGCATCGAACATGAGTTGAGCCGCGCAGGCATGTTGCTTCCGAAACATTTCGACCTGCGATCCGGCGAGCACAGGATTACCAAAAGCAGGCCGTGATCCCGCCTGCAGAGCCGCTGCAGGCTGAAATGTACCGTCGGACACGGTCTGGTCGACCCAGATGACCCGCGCACAGGAACGTTCGACGCCGCAGGAAAATCGTACCGGCAACACAAGCTCACATTCGGATGAGGCGAGATCCGCGACGAAGGGACGCTTCCCGCTCCCACGGCCTGCGTCAGCTGTCGGATCCATACCTACCGGGGCAAGAAAAGCCAGCCAACGTCCATCAGCAGACACACGAGGGCTTGCGACAAGCAAGCTGACTTTTGACTGCTGTCCCCGAATCCTGCACAATTCCTTGGCACGGCCCCGTTCGAGATCAACATCGAACACATCAGCTTCGGATTTCTGACCAGGCCCCGTAGCCACCAGATGGCCGGGACGCGTCGGCCACCATCCTGCGTCGACAATGTGCACACCGAACACGTCCTTACCGAGCGGAAAAATCATGCCGTCGGGGAGACGCACAAGAGCAGGTGGGTTGCTCCCGACCAGTAGCCAGGTGCCGTCCGGGCTGTACGCGAGCGGCGCCGCCTGCCAGTGGCTGCCGGCAGGATTGCCAGTGACCCAGCGCCATGTCCTGTGTGTCAGATCGTATTCCCACAGCGCGCAGTCGGGGCTGCCAGCCGGCCGAAACTCCAGGAACACCGCCCGTGAACCATCAGCTGTGATCGCTACCGAGAACGTCTCGAACATCGCTCGCTCAGGTCGGGGGCTGGCTCCGGCGAGTCCCGTATAAGGCTGTTCACGGGACAACAGGGCCACGCGTGACCACGGCGAACTATTTTCAAAAGCGACATGGGGAATATGAGCTTGGATGTAGTCACCACCAGCCGGAATACCGAGAGCTTCCGCCGTGTGCCTGCGAGCCAGCGCAACGGAACCGTTTGCGGCGTATGCAACGTCGTAGTCGACGAAGTTCCTGGGGGTGAGGGACCGGCCGTCCGTCCCGACGAGAACAGATCGACCACTGTAGCCACGTTCTGCGATCACGGCTGTCATACCGTCGTCCGGATCATCACTGATGAATCGCGGCTGTTCGACGATCGCAAGGGTCGAGCCGACAGCCTGCGAAGCTGGGCCGTTCGCCCTCGACCAGATTCTGCTGGTCCCACAACCGGCAGCCAGTGCGGCGTCGAGATCGACGATCGGAACAGCGGCACGAGCAGGTTCGCTCGTCTTCTTCCCTCTCGTCGGATGAGTATAATCTATTTTCTTGTTTAGGCGCGTGTATTCAATCGACACAGCCCCTCCTCCGATTTCACATGCCCTACCACGCTGTCCACGACACAGGAATCACCACCTATTTCCACCGACGGCGGGTACCTGCGACAGGAAGATCACAGGTGCATGCACATGTGACTGCCGGGCCGAAGTTATTCGGTTCTGATGACGAGTGATTTTATGATCTTGTCGGCGATGGTCTGCTTTTTTTCGTCCCAGAGGGGCAGCAGGTAACCGATGCAGAACAGCAGGCCGTCCAGGAAGTGGCAGATGCGGCGGACGATGGCCAGGCCGAAGCCGAGCGGCTGGCCATCGGCTTCCCGGATCAGTTTGATCTTCGCGACACGCTTGCCCGGCGTCTGGCCACGGGTGCCCTCGAAGTAGGACATGAGAAAAAAAGAGGCAATGCCGGCGACAAATCCGAGGATTATCAGCGCGCTCCCGGCGGAAGAGGAGGAGGAGCCATAGGAGTCGTAATCACCATAGGGGTCGTACGAGGATGCGATACTGCTCACCGCCATGCCGGCGCCGACGAAATACAGGATCGTGGGCACCAGACCGAAGACCAGCCAGTCCACGACGGCGCCCAGAACCCGCAGGCCCCAGTGCGCATAGTCCGTCCGCACCGGTGCGCCGTACCCGTAGGGCGGGTTCTGCCCCTGATAGCCCTGGTTGTACGGGTAGCCGTAACCGGGCGGCGGCCCCTGCGGCCAGCCATGGCCCGGCTGCGGCTCCTGCGGCGCATAGCCCGGCTGTGGTGCATATCCTGGCGACGGCCCCTGCGGTGGGCCATAACCCGGCTGTGCTTCTGGCTGCCCGCCGTACGGGCTGTTGGGATCGGGTGGATAGCTCATGTTTCTCCTTGACGGACGAGGGTCGGGACAGGTGGGCGGGGACACACGGGTTACGGGTGTGGATACGGATCGAAGCCGCGGCCGGAGCGGTTCCGGGCATGGCCGGCTACCGCTGTAGTTTCCGGGTCGGCCGGCTGTCGAGTTCGCGGAGCGCATCCATCAGCAGCCCGCGGTTCGCCAGGATGTACTCGATGAACTCAGGTGTCCCGCGCTCGCCCTGGAGGTCGACGCCGAGGCGGGCGGAGGCGTCCTTCCGTAGCCGGCCGAGCTGTTTCTCCAGCCATTTCCGCGACGCTTCCGTGAGCTCCCGGTCGAGCAGGAGCAGCGTCTGCGCGCCGCGTTCCCGGACACGAGGTGGCAGGCCGTGCAGTTCCGGATAGCAGTAGGCGGCGAGGGTCCGCCGGTCCCCGTGGCTCCACGCCGGTGCCCCGACACTGGACGTCGTCGGGGCACCGGTTTCCCAGAGGCCCGCCATGTTGGCGGCATGAACGGCCCCCGCTCCCGCGCCGGGCCCACCAATGACAAGGGTGAACCGATGCTCGATATCACCACCGGACGCGCGAATAGCGACCATCTGCCAGGTGCGGACGAGGACCTCGCCCGGACTGTCCTTGATGATCTCCCGATAGAGACCGGGCGCGGTCAGATAAATCTTGGTCTTGCCGGTGGCGTGGTTCGTCAGCGTCCATCGGCCGTCGGGTGCGGCGATCCGGCCCGCGAGACGCGGGACGGCCGGGTCCTGCGTGCCACTGTCGTCCACGAGTTTCACGGCGATGTCGACCCCGGCGGGAGCCCGGCCGAAACCGAAGGTCCGCCTGCCGGTGAGGACCCATCGGTCGTCGACGTGAAGGGTGTTCTCCCGAGGGTCGGTCTCCCGGTTCAGACCGGCGGCCCGGCGGTAGAACACGGCCAGGGCAGGAGCACCACCGCCGGCCGGGCCATCATGCCTTGGTTCGACGGACATCATGTCCCCGGCGTCGGGGTGGGCACCTCGCTCGGAACCCCCAGCAGCCGGGCATCCCCCCACACATTGTAATCACAGGATCCGTTCTTATTGCCGCTGACGAACGTCTGCGTGAGTTTGAGTCGGAGCACTCCGGTGAGATCGAGGCTGATGGGGACGGATTCACCGAAGCCGATATCCTTCCGATAGGCGGGCGAGCCGTCCACGAACACCTCGTACAGAATTCTTATCGAGCTGTCCCACGCGTCATCGGCAATACCTGCCGTGGCCTGAAACGTCCGATAGTGCCGTCCGAGATCGAACTCGAAACTCGACGAACGGCGAGTACACGTGTACAGCGAATGCGGATAGGTCTTCCCATTGACGGTTTTGGAGCCCGTGGAGGGGTCACCGGCGACGGCACGCACGTCGCTGAGATAGACCAGCGCGGGCTGGCGTGCCACGGTCAGCGTCACCTGCTGCCCGGCTTCCAGTCGGGTTCCCGCCGGGGGATCCTGGACCAGCACCGTGTTGTCGGTCGCGCTGGGGTCCAGCTTCTCCTTGACGACGACCTGGACGCCATTCTGGATCAGTGCCTGTCGGGCCTGTACAAGCGTGACGTTGACAACCGACGGCATCGGCCCGCCGGTGGGTGCCGCGGACGGCGTAGGGCTGGGGCTGGGGCTGGCGGAAGCCTGGGGCAGCGGAGCCGCGGAGACCGACGCGGGCCCCGGCCCCCTACCGGATATGACGGACCCGGCCGCGGGCTTGTCCGCGTCCCTGAGCCGGGGCAGCGCGACAGCGGCACCCGCCACGAGCATGATTGTCGCGGCCAGCGCGAGGGTGACCACGACACGCATCCTGACCCGCGGCTTCCGGCCAACGGGTGGCGGGGGCACGATCCCGGGCCCACCAGGCCCGAAGGGCCC
>NZ_CEVIVC010000047.1:20920-24591 GCF_982290645.1 Protofrankia sp. CiP1_Cm_nod4 | reverse complement strand
ACCAGGCCCGACGGGTCCGGGGACGATCACTGTCGATCTGTCCGGTTGTCCCGCCCCGAACCCGGGGGAGGTCGGCGCCGGTGGCAGTGACGATGATGTGATCGTCTGCGAGCCCACGCCGGACAGCCAGCGAGCGAGTTCCCGTGGCCGGTCACCGGGCTCGTGCGCGAGCCCTTCCAGCACCAGGTCCGCGAGGAACGGCACGTTCCACAGCAGCGGGCTGGCGGCGAGCGCGGCCCTGGTCGCGGCCCGGTCCACGTCGCGTGGCCAGCCCGAAGCGTCGGGATAGTGCACGGGCGGCTGGCCGGTGAGCAGATAGACGACGGTCGCCGCGAACGCGTACCGGTCGCTGTCCGGCGTCGGCCGCGCCGCGTTCCCGGCCGCGAGCAGCTCCGGCGCGATATAGCCAGGGCTGCCCATGCCCAGCCGGGCCGTGCCGTCCGCGAGATTGGCCAGGCCGAAGTCGACCAGGATCACGCTGCCGTCGTCCTGCACGAGCAGGTTGCCCGGCTTGACGTCACCGTGCGCTACCGGAACACCGTTGGTGTCCTTCCCGCTGTGCAGGTAGTCGAGGGCCGTGGCCAGCTGCCGGGCGAAGCGGACACGCGTCGACAGGTCCGCGTCGCCGTGGGTCAGAAGCCACTGCCCGAGCGAGGTTCCTTCGACGTAGTCCATGACCAGGTACCTGTGTGGCGCGACGCCGGGCTGGACGTCTCCCTGCCAGTGCCGTGGCGCGCCGAGGAAGCCGCCGAAAACGCGGACGATCCCGGGATGCTTCAACGCCTGCAGCAACGAGACGTGCCGCGACCAGGAACGCTCGATATCCGGTGTCGCTCCGATGACCGGCCCGAAGTCCTTGACGGCGACGACGCTGCTGCCCGCTCCCCCCTCCGAGAGCGGTCGCACCGCCCGCCAGACGTCCCCCTCGCCCCCGGCGCCGAGGGACTCGATCAGCTGGTAGGCGTCCGGTTCCTGTTCGGGCCCCGCCCACAGGGCACTGCTCATCTGCCTGTTCCCCCACAGTGTTCCATGATTCACACAATGCTTCTTCTCGTTGCCGGCGGTGCGTACGGACCGGTCCTGATGAGGCTCCTGACATCCTCCTGGACGACCAGCACGGCACTGCCGCCAGCGCCGCCGCCCGCTATGCCCGTGGCCCCGGCGGTGGATTCCGGCGACCGCGGTCGAACAAGGAGAAAAGAACGTAGCCGACCGCCAGGAACGGCAGCACGAATATGATGGACGGGAACACGAACGTGCCGGAGTCCTGACCGGCCACATACACGCCGTAGCCAATGAAGGCGATACCGCCGGCAGCGCAGGACAGGCGGTCCCGGCCCCGTGCTGTCGGCAGAAAAACCATCCCTATGAAGACGATCCCGGACAGGACCGAGAACACCTCGTATGCTCCCCAGTGCATGGCCTCTCCTCCGTGGGCCTCGTGAACCGCTTACCGCACCAAAACAACACCGGCACGGGGCGGGATGGCCAGCGAGCGGGCCAGGTCGGGGGGACAGCCCCCGGATCCGGCCGGCTGCGGGGCCCGCGAAGTATGCTCGTCGGCGTGTTGCCGCCGGCCGGCCTTTCTCCAGCCGGGGCTCACCGGCCGGTCGTCCGGTGGGAGTGGCCGCGACGGTGAACCAGTACCAGCCGCCCGCGGTATGCCGGCCGTGCATACGGCCGGCAGCCGGCGGGGCATTGCTAGAAGGACCATTGCACGCCGTATCTCAGCCCCTGCCGGAGACTGAAGAACTCCGTCTGGACCTCGCCGATGGAGTCGACTTCCAGCAGGTCGTCGTTCGGGGTGAACTCGTCCGCTATTCTCGGATGCTCGCCGTTCAGCCGCCACAGCTTGCCGGGCAGCCGACCGGCGCCGAACCTGACCTTGAGGCTGAACCGGTCGAAGCGGCGCAGCGGGGTCAGGAGATAGTACGGCCGGAGCTCTTCCCGTGGGTATGCGGTGAACTGCACCGCATACTCGTGGCGCTCGCCGAGCCTGAGCGGCCGGGGCAGGCGGATGACGAACCGGGCGTAGTCCGGCCCGGGGCGGTGGCACTCGATTATCTCACCGCCATGGACCATCTCCGCGTGGATCTCACGTTCGGCTGCACCGCGTTCCGGTCCGGGCCGGACGCTCAGGGAGGCGATGATCTCGTCCAGTTCGTCGACGGTCGCCACGATCCGGCGTTCCTCGGTCAGCCGGGGAACCTCGAGATCGAAACGAAGCATCGATTTCAGGGACTCGACATACCATCCGTCCGGCACGTACTCGTTGTGACGTCCGCCTGGAGTGTCAGCCGCGCCGGTGATCTGTTCGGCGAGCATCCGGAAACCCTCGTCCATGCGACGGCGTGCGGTACGGGTGGAGTCGCCGAACTGCTTGGCCAGCCACGCCATCCGTTCGTGCAGAAACTTCTGATCTGTCTCTTCGTGCAGCGCCAGCGTGGCGAGGACGGCCAGGCGAAGATCGGACGGGAGCCGGCCGCACAGCTCGGTGAGACAGAGCACCAGCTTCCGCCGCGCGACCGACGGCGGGTCACCCGCGGAAATGTCGCAGGACAAGCGAAGACGCGGCCCTATACGGGCGTGGATGTCCTCGGCCAGCAGACCTCGGCCGCGGCGGATCTCGCACAGCTCTTTGATCATCTGGTCGTCATCCATACCGTACAGCCCCCCATCGGCCGCGTCCTCACGTTCGCCGCAATAGTAGAGGACTACGGACACAACGCAAGATTGGCCGTCGGACTCCCCCGGATGGAGCCGGCGCCTCGGATGCCAGATTGCCCGTCTGGAAGTCGAGTTGCCAAAAGAATGACAAATAATGGCCAGCCGGATGAGAGCCGGCGGGCGAATAGCCAAAAAATCAGCGATGGCCGGCCCGTCGACCGACCGGTCGACCGCGATTGGCTGCCACCCTCGACGGCTCGGCACCCAAAAGTAACCAGGCACACACCATCAGGTGGCAAAAAACTACTTCCAAACAAAAAAACTAGCGACAGGACGTCTCTGAATCCTGACGGTCAGCCATTTTCGCAGGTCCACCTGCCCCAGCCCGCACGGCCTGCCATGAAGTTCCGCTCACTCGGAGTCCATCGGGAGTCCCCCTTCCGGCTATCGCTCTTCCGCCACGAGGAGGCACCGGCGTCGGCCGGGCCGTGAGGCTGGGTGGGTGTGAACCCAGTGAAGAGCCGCTCGGGAGGCGCGGGAAGGGGTCGGCGAATGCCCGTACAGGTCCGTACGGACGTACTAAAGATCAGATAGTGATGATTGTCGGACGGGAGAGCCTCCGGACAGGCTGCGCGGTCCAGACAACCCCGCTCGCGATCGCTATGAGTACGGTCTCAGCGACTACAAGTAGTATGATCAGTAGCAGGATCAGCGCCTCCGGCACGGCGGACGGTAGGGCTTCCCCTCGATGTACCGCTCCCACTCGGCGGACGTGATCGGGTCCCCGCCGGTCGAGCAGATGGACGCCGCCACCCGCTCGAGGCCGGTGTCCCACAGCCGGACCGCATGGTTCTCCCCGCCGGCGGCCAGCACACCGCCCGGGCTGAAGGACACCGAATAGATCGCCTCGGCCGACGAGGTCAGCGTGGCCAGTTGCCGTGGCTGCCCGGGGCGGGTGGTGTCCCACAACCAGACGCTCTTGTCCGAGCTGCCGGCGGCAAGGG
>NZ_CEVIVC010000047.1:14694-20620 GCF_982290645.1 Protofrankia sp. CiP1_Cm_nod4 | reverse complement strand
CCGCCGACGGCGACGGTACGCCCGTCCGGCCCGACCGCCAGCGACCCTGTGAACCGGCTGGGCTCCGGCGGGCCGGTCACCGGCGGACCATGCAACGACGGCCGGACCCGGTCACCGACGTCCCACAGCCCCAGGGAGTTGTCGGCGTTGCTGCTGACCACAGCCAGCGAACGGCCGTCCGGAGTGAACCCCACGTTGATGACGTCGGCGAGACTACTGATCACCGGGCCGGGGACGGACCACAGCCGTGCGACACCGTCCGCGGCTGCCGTCGCAAGGCGATGGTCGGTCAGGAACGTCAGCGCGGTCACCGGTCCCGGATGATGCAGCACGGCCACGAGACGTCGGCTGGCGAAATCCCAGATCTTCACCGTGGTGTCCGAGCTGCCCGCGACGAGGAAACGCCCGTCCGGGCTGAACGCCACCGCGTTCACCCAGCCGGCGGCACCGGTCAGTGGCGGGCCCGACAGCACCGGAGCGCGGGGATTCCCGACATCCCATATCCGTACACTTCGGTCCGCGCTGCCGGCCGCGAGCGTGTGCCCGTCCGGGCTGAACGCCACCGAAAACACGGTCCCCGTCGGTCCTGCCAACGGCTCACCGAGCGGATTCGGCCTACGAGGATCGGCGACGTCCCACAGCCGCACCGTCCTGTCCGCGCTGCCCGCGGCAAGAATGCGCCCGTCCGGGCTGAACGCCACCGACTGCACATATCCGTCCATTCCGGTCAGCATCGTGAGGAGCATTGCCGGCCGCCCAGAGGCGCCGACATCCCAGAGACGGATCACGTTGTCCGCGCCACCGGCCGCGAGAGTGCGCCCGTCCGGACTGAACACCACCGAGTACACCGTGTTCGTGGGCCCTCCGTCCGCCAACGGGCCCAACGACAGCGGCCTGCCGGGGTCGGTCACGTCCCACAGCCGCACGGCCCGGTCAGCGCCGCCGGAGGCCAGGGTCCGCCCGTCCGGGCTGAACGCCACCGAGAAGACGGTGTCGGTGTGACCGCTCAACGGTTCGCCGAGCGGAACCGGTCGGCCCACGTCGGCCAGGCTCCACAGACGTATGGTCCGGTCGGCGCCCGCCGCCGCCATCAGCCTGCCGTCGCCGGTGACCGCGGCTGTCTGCATCACTCCGGGAAAGCCGAGCATGCGGGTCACCGGGGCGGTGGCGGACGAGTCCAGAAGGCTGGCGCGGGCCTGCGCGGTGGGAGCGATCCGATAGGCGGCCAGGGACAGCTGCGCGGCCAGGGCCGGGTCGCTGTCCCGTATCCGGTTCGCTTTGATGGCCACCTCACGGGAGATGGCCTGGTCCCGCTGGTTCTTGGCGTCCGCCCGTTGCTGGAGCGAGAAACCGGCCAGCGCACCGGCGAGAACGAGCAGTACGCTCAGCGCGGCGAGCATCTGGTAAAGCCGCCGTGTGCGGCGGCGTTCAACCCGTTGCTCCTCCGCTTCCTGCTGAACGCTCGCATCCAGAAATTCGCGTTCCAACACATTGAGGTAGGAGCGGTGCCGTGGATCGGCCGCCCATTCGCGGGCGACAGCCAGCCGGGTACCTCGGTGCAGGGTCGTGGAGTCGCGGTCGAGATCCGCCCACGACGAGGCGGCGATCGTCAGTTCACGGTGTGTCTGCCGACCGGCCCGGTCGGCGTTCAGCCAGTCCCGCAGCCGCGGCCACTCGTGCAGCAGCGCCTCGTGAGTGATCTCCACGGTGTCCGCGTCGACGGTGAGCAGCCGCCGTCCGATGAACCCGTCGAGGACCGCCTGCACCTCCTCGACGATGTCGCTGCCGGCCCGGTCGTCGAGCAGTTCGGCGGCCCGGACGCGGCGGCGGACATCCGCGGTGCCGTCGTCAATGTGGACCAGCCGTAGAAAGATCTGGCGCGCGATGCCCTGATAGGTGCTGTCAAATGAGCTGTAGACCTCTTCCGCGGTATCGGCGATAGCACCCCGTATACCACCGACTTCGTGGTAGTCCGCAATTCTCAGCGTATTCTTCGACCCACGCTGCCAGGTGGAGAGCAGGGCGTGCGACAACAGCGGAAGCGTGCCGGAGTCATGTGCGGCGGTACCGTCGGGGGAAGCGGGGGAAAGATCACGAAGAAGAAGCTCGACCAGGCCTTCCTCGCAGTCGATCTTTGCCTTGCGTGCGGGCTCGAGGACAGCGCGTCGAAGTTCGGTTTCCGACATCGCTCCGACAGCGATCTGAAAATCCTGCAGAGCCGTGGTCAGAACGGGAAAACGCATGGCATGCGCGTAGAAGTCGGCACGCATGCCCAACACGACGAGCGCCGGGGGTGCCGCGCCGGTGCCGGCCGGGCCCGCGCTACCGCCATTGCTCTCGCCATCCCCACGATCGGTGTCGACGCCTGCCGCCTGCAACGCGGTGATGAACATCCGCTGTTCTTCGGGGTCCGTACATTCGATGAACATCTGCTCGAACTGGTCCACGACCACGAGCGCCCGCGGATCCGCGTTCCGGTCCGTGGACCCGGCACCGGCTGCCACCGCAAGGGCCCGCCGGAGAAGATCCCGGCAGCCTCCCGGGTCGCCCCGCAGATCGGCGGTCACGCCCGCCACGTCCTCCGCCGGCATCCCGGCCATGGACGCCAGATTCCGGGCGAAGTCATCGATCGGGCGCGCACCGGGCGTGAAAAGCATCCATGGCCATCGGTCCGACCCGGCCACGGAGCTGCCGGCGCGGATGGCGGGGATGACACCGGCACGCAGCAACGAGGATTTTCCCGACCCGGACGGCCCCACCACCATGAACAGGCCGCCGCCGGGCCGTTCGGTGAGCCGTGCCACCGTCGCCTCGGTCAGCTTCTCCCGGCCGTAGAACCATTCCGCGTCCTCCGGCTGAAAGCTCGCCAGCCCGCGATACGGGACGGGAGCGCTGGCCGGCCGTCTGCCCGGCGCCCGCCGGACCCGGCTGAGGGCGTCTGCCCACTCGCTGATCTCGGCCGGGTCGGTCACACCACAGGAACGTAGAATGTCGTGGAGCAGTGTGGGTGGCTTCAGCGCTGGCAGATGCCGACCACTGAAATAGCCGCCGAGCGTACCGGTCGGAATACCAACCGCCCTGGCCACGTCCCGCACTCCGAGCCCGGCCCGTTCCCTGAGCGAGGTGAGTTCCCGAGCGAAATCCTGCCGGGTGACGATCGCGGCCGGATCCGGCCGGCCGCCTGGCTCGGACGTGTCGTCCTTCTCAGTCATGCCACTCCGATCGCGCGCCCCACTCGACCGCACGAAGTTTTCTCGGAGAGCGGTTGCGCCCGGCCCGGAGCGGATGTCCACGCTCCGGGCCCCGAGGGCCTGGACGTCCCACGGCTGCGGGGATGCCGCGCACCGGGCACGGCGGCTGTGCCCGGCCTACCGTCCGGCACGGCGGAGCGACGCCGACACGTCGATCCAGGAGCGCGGTCACGTGCCCGCCGACGGCAAAGAGATCATTATCAGGTTCCCCCCGACCCATAGAGACAAGTCTTATATCACCGGCTCGTCACCCATAAGGGCTTCCCGCCATCCGGCCGGACCACAGGCGGCTGACATGGTGCACCCAGTCAGGTACTCCCAGATGAGCCAGAATTCTGTACATGACGACGCTTCCCCTTGCCGAGGCCCGGGCTCGGCTGTCCGAGCTTGTCGCTGCTGCGCAGACCACCCACGAACGTTTCGAGATCACCCGTAACGGACGCCCAGCGGCGGTACTGGTCGCCACCGACGACTACGAGGCGATGCAGGAGACCATCGCGGTCCTCGCCGACGGCGAGCTCATGCAGGCCGTCACGGAAGGGCTTGCTCAGCTCCACACCGGTGACGTCCTCGACGAGGACGAACTGGCCGGCTACCTTCGCCGCCACGGTCGCGGCGGGTGACGGCAGGCCGATACCGGCTACGAATCGCCCGGGGCGCCGCCCGCGCCATCGCCGAAACGCTGCCCGAAAAGGTCGCGACCGCCGCCCACAAGTTCGTCACCGGACCTCTGCTCGACGCCCCGCACCTGGTCGGCAAACCCCTCGACCCGCCGTTCGCGCCACTGCGGTCGGCACGACGCGGGCCCTATCGGGTCATCTACCTCATCGACGGCACCAGGCATGTCGTCGAGGTCACCGCGATCCGCCACCGCGGGGACGCCTACCACACCTGAACGCCGGCCAGCGCTCACCGCGGCCCGTCAGGTACATCGTCACGAGCCACCCGCAGCGGTAGCAGGCGGAAGAAGGTGCGGAGTTCGTCGACGAAGAGGGCTGGTTGTTCGAAAGCGGCGAAGTGGCCACCGCGGGCCGGCTCGTTCCAGTAGCGAAGGTCCCGGAAGCGGGTCTCGACCAGCCGGCGGGACAGCCGGACCGGCTCCCCCGGAAAGATCGAACATCCGGTCGGGACGGTCACCGCCTCCTGCGGACGGCTACGGAAACTCTCCCAGTACAGCCGGGCCGAGGACGCGCCGGCCGCCGGCAGCCAGTACATCATCACGTTGTCGAGCAGCTGGTCCCGGGTGAAGATCTTCTCCGGGTGCCCGTCGCAGTCCGTCCAGGCGTGGAACTTCTCCACGATCCAGCCGGCGAGCGCGGCCGGGGAGTCCACCAGGCCGTACCCCACGGTCTGCGGGCGGGTGGACTGCTGGGTCGAGTAGCCCGTCCCCGCCGCCCGGAAACGCCGGCCCGCGTCGAGTGCGGCCTGGTCCCGCTCGTCGAGTTCCCCCAGCTCCGCCGTGGCCGCGCGGACGTCCACCGATGGCAGGGTCAGATGCAGGCCGAGCACGGCGTCCGGATGGCGGCTGGCAAGCTCCGCCGACACCCTCGCCCCCCAGTCGCCGCCCTGCGCCACGTACTGGTCGTAGCCGAGCGTGGCCATCAGCCCCGCCCACGCGTCGGCGATCCGTGGCACCCCCCAGCCGGGGCCGGTCGGCTTGTCGCTGAACCCGTATCCCGGCAGGGATGGCAGGACGAGGTGGAACGCGTCGGCGGCCGAGCCGCCGTGGGCGACCGGGTCGGTCAGCGGCCCGATGACGTCCAGGAACTCCACGACCGACCCGGGCCAGCCGTGCGTCATCACCAGCGGCACCGCGCCGGGATGCAGCGAGGTCACGTGCAGCACGTGGATGCCCAGCCCGTCGACGTTCACCCTGAGCTGGCTGAACGCGTTCAGCCTGCGCTCGAGCGCCCGCCAGTCGTACTCCCGCTCCCAGTAGGCGCACAGCTCGCGCAGGTACTCCGACGGGATGCCCTGGGACCAGTCGGAGACGGTCTCGCGCTCGGGCCAGCGGGTCCGGCGGAGCCGGTCACGCAGGTCGTCCAGGTCGGCGTCCGGGATCTCGATGCGGTACGGGGCCGCCTCGGCCATGAGCTTTCCAGTCCCTTCGTCGGTCCGTCCGCGGCGGAAGTGTCCGCTGCTCGGTCGTGCGGTCCCGGATTCAAGGAGGAGGATGGGAGGTATGCGTCTGATATTGAACCTGATATGGCTGGTGCTGTGCGGGTTCTGGATGGCACTGGGCTATGTCATCGCCGCACTGATCTGTTTCGTCCTGATCATTACTATTCCGTTCGGGATCGCCTCGCTGCGCATCGCCAACTTCGCCCTGTGGCCGTTCGGCCGCCGGGTGGTCGACCACCGTGACGCGGGCGCGCCGTCGCTGCTCGGCAACCTGCTGTGGATCGTGTTCGCGGGCTGGTGGCTGGCACTCGGCCATCTGACGACCGGCCTGCTGCTGTGCCTGACGATCATCGGTATCCCGCTGGGGCTCGCGAACTTCAAACTGATCCCGGTCTCGCTGCTGCCGCTGGGCCGGGAGATCGTCCGCATCGACGGCCCCGACCGCCTCGCCTTCCGCTGAGCATCTCGCCGTCTCCTGGCCACGGCTCGCTCCTGGCCACGGCTCGCTCCTGGCCACGGCTCGCTCCTGGCCACGGCTCGCTTCTGGCCACGGC
>NZ_CEVIVC010000047.1:13377-14337 GCF_982290645.1 Protofrankia sp. CiP1_Cm_nod4 | reverse complement strand
CGGCAAGGTCTCCGATCGGACGCCCGGCAACGCGGGATCGGGCACGGTCGAGCCGGGCGGGCCAGGTTCGACCATGCGATCGGGATACTAGATGGTGTGCAATTGGTAGAGTAGTCGTGTGATCGACTATCGGCGTCGAATCATCGACAACACGCTGGACGAGCTTCAGCCGCATCTTCGCGCCTTGTCGATCCATGGGCCGAAGGGGGTCGGCAAGACCGCGACCGCGATGCGGCGTGCCGGATCGGTCATCGACCTCAGTCTTCCCGCTCAGCGTGAGATCGTGGCCGCCGACCCGTCGATTCTGACCCGTCTGCCCGGGCCGGTGCTGGTGGACGAGTGGCAGCGCCTTCCCGAGATGTGGGACCACGTGCGCCGTGCGGTCGACGCTGGTTCGCCGCCCGGTCACTGATCCTCGACGCGGCTACCGCTGGGCTGGCGAACAAGCCAGCCAGAGGGACGACGCTCGCTTATCGCGACGTTCTGTCCTCATTGTGGCTGCTCGATGCGATACCGCCGTGGATCCCCAGCCGGAACCACCTGGACCGGCTCGGCCAGTCCCCCAGGCACCATCTGGCCGGCCCCGCTCTGGCCGCACGACTGCTCGGACTCGATACCGCCTCGCTGCTGCGAGCCGAGCAGGGCAGCACAGAGCTGTCAGCGGGCACGATCCTCGGTGCGCTGTTCGAGCACCTTGCCGCGCTCAGCATCCACACCTACGCCGAGGCTGCTGAGGCTCGGGTGGGACACCTGCGCACCCGCAACAACGACCACGAAGTGGATCTGATAGTCCAGCATGCGGACGGCCGAGTAGTCGGGATCGAGGTCAAGCTGGCCGACCGGGTCGAGGACGCCGGCACCAGGCACCTCCGATGGCTTCACGACCGGATCGGAGAAGACCTGATCGATGCTGTCGTCATCTACGCGGGCGAGCATGCCTACCGCAGGCTGACGGCGTTG
>NZ_CEVIVC010000047.1:0-13008 GCF_982290645.1 Protofrankia sp. CiP1_Cm_nod4 | reverse complement strand
GGGAGTCCTCGTCGTCGGCGTCCGGAGCCGTGTCGAAGACACCGCCTTCGTCCATGAGGGCATATCGAAACCGGCCCCGTCCGGGACGACGGGACCACGCCGCCGGGCCTCGGCCCGGCGGTGGATCAGGGCTGCGCCTCGCGGCCCCAGGCGGCCAGGCCGGCGGCGAAGCCGGCGCGGTCACGGGGGGAGAGGCTCGCCATGGCGCGCAGGAGTGGCGCCGCGCGGATAGCGATGAACGACAGAACGGCCGGCCGGTACTCCTGCTGGAGGGAGACCAGGGTGCGGCGGCGATTAGCCGGGTCCTCCTGACGCTCGACAAGGCCGGCGTCGCTGAGGTTGCCGACGAGCTCACTGGCGGTCGACAGCGTCACGCCCAGCCGTCCCGCCAACTCGGTGACGCTGAGCTGCTGCCCGGTCAGCAACTGGGTCAGGACCGCGCCGTGGCGGGCGGTGAGCCGGCGCCTGCTGAAGATCTCCTGGAGCGCGGGCGGCATCTCCGAACGGGCCCGCTGGAAGTAGGCCGCCAGCAGCGGCACGTACCGCAGAACCTCGAGGTCCCGTTCCGTTGGCGAGACCGCCGTCTCCGGCGGGGCCGGTCCGTCCGGAGACGGCGGTGCCGGTTGTGTCCGGCCGGGTGCGGCCGCGTCTGTCCGCTGTTCGTGTGGCACGCTACGATCCTAATAAGGTTCGCATATTCAAAGCATGAGCCGATCCGAACCATCCACCCGGAAGGACGCGGGGCGCATGACATCGTCGATCACCTGTGCCGCCGCGAGAGCCCGAACATCATGAGCCGGCGCTCCTGCCCCATGGCCGCCTCATGGCGCATCGGTAAGGTGGGCTGTCACAGGACGTCACCACCGCTCAGGTGGACGTAGGAGTCAGGTGGACGTCGGAGTCAGCGGCCATCCGGGCAGGTTACGCACAACCATCCAGACGAGCGCGGCGCCGGCCAGGCCGTAGGCAAGCGGTCCGGGAACGCGCGCCCGTTCACCCAGAGCGGCCGCGCGCGCCTGCCGCCAGAGCAGATATATCAGCAGCGGGCTGCAGAACAGCACGAAAAGGTTGTCATGCACCGCGGCCCGCACCTGGCCGTGAAGCAGGTCGTGGACCAGGCGAAGACCTCCACACGCCGGGCAGTCGAACCCCGTGACAAGCTTTGTCGGGCACATCGGCATGACCACATCTGGATCATGCGGGTCGGCGACAAAAAGATAGCCGACGCCCAGCACGCACAACGGCGCGCTGAGCATCAGCCACTGACGGGCGGCAGTCCTGCCCGTACGGCTCCCAGTACGGTGACCACCGACGTCGTCCCGGTCCGGACGCCACGGTTCCCGCGACCTGGATGCCGTCCCAGCGCCGCCGGAAGAACAACACTCACGAAGCTTCCGGAAAGCCCGGCGACAGTATGCGATCATCGCGCTAGTCGCGGAGCGGGCGGCCATAACTGTCACGGACGTTGCCGGTGAGGATCATGATCCCATCGATCAGCGCCCAGATCCCGAGCCCACCACAGGTGAACAACTGGGCAAGCGCGATACCGGTATTCCCCAGATACCATCGCCCGGCCCCGACTCCACCCAGGAAAATCTGCAGGAGCCCGGCAACCAGCTTCTGTTTGTCCGAGTACGGCTCACCGGTCACCGGGTGGCGCCCGAACGGGGCCGACGGGTCGTACGCTCCCTGGCCGTAGCCCTGCGGGACGGGATAGCCAGGCGCCGGTGGATAACCGGGACCGGCCTGGTAACCAGGACCCGGCGGATACCCCGGGGCCGGTGGGTAACCGGAGCCCGGCGGGTATTCGGGACCCGGCGGGTATTCGGGACCAGCCTGGTAGCCGGGCTGCGGATACCCGGGAGCCGGTGGGTAACCGGAGCCTGGCGGATACTCGGGACCGGCCTGGTAGCCGGGCGGATACCCCGGAGCCGGCTGGTAGCCAGGACCGGTCGCACCGGGCTGGTCCCCGTAACCCGGCGACTGGCCGCGGTCCGGTTGTTCAGGTGTAGTCATCGAGTTCCCCAAGGAATCAGTGTTTACCCGCGCCGGGCAACCGGGTCCGACGTGCCGGCCCGCCCGCTGAATCGTGGGATGCCAGCAGAGCAAGGTCACGCTCTGCATTTCCCACACTACCGTCGGAGATGTCGATCAGAACAGTTCCGACCGGATGACCGGAGATCCCGGCGGGAGACAGAAGTTCTTCCGCCCGCGGCGCCTGCCGCGGGAATCCCGTACAGCCCGGTTCAATCAACAGCAGGACAATCGAAACATAAGATCGACGATCATCTGGCCGCGCCGCCCGGCGCCAGATGCTCGTCGAGCAGAGCCCACCCCCGTACAAGCGACACCCCTGACCGGCCGAAACCACCGACGGAGCTGACCAGAACATCAGCATACAGATTATGTCGATCCAGTCATGAGCCCACACCGATATCGCCGGGCCGGCATCCGAAGCGTCACCGGGAGAGAACACAGCCGAGTAACCGTGGCCGCACGTCGTTTCCGCCGGCCCGCCCCGGCTGACGTTCCGTCTCGGTCCGGGCCGCTGCGGGGGTTCAGGTCACCGGGACGGCGCCCACGGCCGGTGGCCGGGGTGCGACGGTTGCCTCGAAATCCCCGGCGGAATGCCAGTCGACGCCGCCGAGATCGGTCGGGCAGCCGGCCGCGGCCAGTCGCTGGGCCAGTTCCTGACGACGTTGGCTGTCGTTGCTCAACCGCAGGACGAGGCGGCCGCCGATGTCGCTGAAGGGCCGCACTTTCCCCACTTCGACGAGGACGGTGCGCCGCGCGTCCATGGCCATCGCCATGCCGGCCTCGAACAGGACGTTCGCGCGCGGCTGCCCGGTGTACTCCCTTTCGTGGGCAGGCTCGTCCGGGCGCCAGAACGCCGGGGCGAGACGGGCGTCGTCGTCCGGGGTCAGCAGCACCACGATCGCCCGTGCCAACGCGAACGCCTCGTTGAGTATCTCGCCGATGTACGGGGTCGGGCGGCCCGTCGCCCGCACGGCTTCGTTCCATTCGAGCGGCCGCAGGCCCACCGCCCGGAGAAAGGCGAACATCGCGTCCCGCGCCGCGGTGTTGCGGCCGTGCACGACGAAGACGGCCCGCGGATCCGGCCCGCCCGCCCCGGCCAGGGCCGCCGGGGCGGGCGGTGTGCTCGGGGCGGGCGGTGTGCTCGGGGCGGCCGTGCCGGCCGAAGCGACCGTGAGCGACGCCGGCCAGGCGATCATCTCGTCGGTCACGTCCCGCCCCCAGCGGGCCACGACCTCCTCCGCGGTTGTTCCCGCGTAGGGTCTGCGGACGGGGTCGGCGTGTACCAGCGAGAGCAGTTTTTTCGCCGGGAGATCCGTCCGGTTGATACGGAGCCGATCAATCATCTCCGGGAAGATGTTCCGGCCGCACAGGAAGATCGGACGACCCGCCCGGTAGGGCGCCAGGACACGTTCCTCGAGTTCCCGGTCGTCGAGGTCGAGTTGTGTTATCTCGTCGTCGGGGCCGGACCCCAGGCTGACACGGATATGGTAAGGCAAAATCCCTCCATTGCCCGTCCATTGGGCCTCTGCTGTGCCGAGGACCCAGGCCCGCCCTGGGCCTTCACCGGCCGGCAGCCGGGCTGCGGATTGATGCTACACTCGGCCAGCCTGCGCATCGGCACGGTTATGGCGTCGGGGGCGCCAGGATGCGTCCCCCGGGCGACTGACACGATGTCCGGGGGTAGCTGTGAAACTCTCGATCATTCGGCGGCGGGTACCGCTCGGCGCGGTGCTCACGGTCAAACTGCGCAGCGGCGAAACCGTGATCGGCGCGCTCCTCGCCGTCGAGGACGACGACTGCCTCGTTGTCGAGGTCGACCAGCGTGAATCACTCATCCTGGCCGAGACGATCGAAAAGATCGACTACAGCCCGGCCCAGACCGAGGAGAACACGGCCAACGGCGCGGCGCCGGTCATGGCGGCGCCTGCCGGGGCGGGCTCCCTCGCGCCGGCGGCCAGCTCGTCGCCTCCGTTGCCACCAGCGGCGTCGTTTCCGTCCCCGAACGGGCTCGCCGCGCCGCCAACGGCGGTGGTAGCGGCGGAACCAGTGGCATCCGAGGTCTCAACGCCGCCGGGCACGGCGCCAACAGCGCCGACGACGCCGGAGGAACCCCCCACCGCTCCGGCGCCGCCGGGACGGGTGGCCACCGCCAGCCCGCCGCACGCCGAGGCGCCCGGTACCGAGACGCCCGGTGCCGAGGCGCCCGCGGCCCATCTCGACCTCCTGCGGGAGCTGCATGCCAAACTCGCGCCGGACGTGCAGGACGCGCAGCTCGTTCCCGCCGCCCCGGACTTCCAGTCGCTGCCGGACCTGAAGCTCTACTACGACCTCGAGACCGTACTGGTGAACGATGTGCGGAAACGGTGGGACCAGGCCCGCAGCCGCTACGCCTACGCCACGAGGAACAACCTTTACGAACGTATCGACTACTGTGCCGCCGGCATCCGCGACCTGCTCGCCAAATATCCCTACCTGGCCGAGGGACACGCGCTTCTCGGCGCCCTGCTGTATGAGCGGGAGGATGTCGCGGGGTGCGGCGAGGAATTCTCGGAAGCGGTCGCCCTCGAATATGAGCCGGCCCTGTGTGACCTCGCCGCCTATCATCTGCTGACCGGTGACAAGGCGGCCGCGCGGCATTCACTGGCCGCGTATCTCGCACGCACATCGCCGGCCGACGATCCGCAGGCATGGCTGATGATGCTGAAACTCGTCGTCAGCGGCCGGGCCTTCGGCCTGCTCCGTCATGTCGCCGACACCGTGGTCGCGGCGGGACGGGGCATGAACGGCTCGCTCGCGAACGGGGTGGGCTACGTCGTCGTCGAGGCGTCCATTCCGGTGAGCCCGGAGCTGCAACGCCGGCTGGCCATCGCCGCCGGCCCCGCCGACCGTGACCGCGCCGCCGCGGAGGCGCTCGCCGGCATCCCGGTCGAGGCCGCGCGGCCGGTGCTCGTCCCGTCCGGGGCCGGCCGGCGCCGCACCAGCGCCGCATCCGGCTGGGCACAGCGAAAGGCGCCGGTCGCGGTACCGCAGAACGTCCGGGACGCCAGACGCCTCCAGGAACAGGCCGAGGAGTTCGCCCGGCACAGGCAGCACGGCCAGGCGATCAACCTGATCCGGCAGGCAATCGCTCTCGACCCGGCAAACGCCGCCCTGAAACGGCTCGAGGAGGAATGGGTCGCGGAGAGCCGGCACTCGGCGGTGCCGTCCGGTAACACCCCGTTCGCGCTCGCGGAACGCGCCAAACTTCTGCATCGTGACTATGCCGCCGCGGAACGTTTCTATCGACAGGCGATCGAGACCGACGACCGCCCCGAGAGCGCCGCCAAGAATCTCGCCTCTCTGCTGCACCAGATACACCGCTCCGACAAGGCGCTGGCGGTGCTGCGTGACTACGAGTCCTGGCACGAGGTCGCCAACCGCACGCAGTTCGACAACGTCGTGGCGGACATCGCCGCGCATTCGGGGAATATCGACCAGGCCGTTGAGCGGCTGACCGCCATGCTCGGCCGTACGCCGCGTCAGAACCACCCGCCGCTGCTCAACCGGCTGGCCACCGTCTACGCCCGGGACCGCCGGTACGACGAGGCCGAGAGGAAACTCGAGCAGAGCCTGCAGATCGCGCCGGACGACGCCTCGGCCAAGCGCCTGCTCGACACGCTGGTACAGGCACGCAAAACCGGCGTGTACAGCGAGGTCGACGCCATGGTCAAGGCCGGTTTCGCCGATGTCCGCAACGACAGCTTCAGCCCGGTGCTCAGTTTCGACCTCGACCGGTGCGAGTACGACTCGGTGGACGCCGTGAAGAAGTCGACGAAACAGTTCGAGCTGCGTGACGTCGACCGCGCCGAGAGCTTCGCCCGGCAGCGGGCCAAGGACGCCCGTGCCCACGACCGGGCCGGCGCCAACCTTTCGGCGGCCCGGATTCTTATCGACATCGGTTCCGACGACCTCTCCCGGATCCGGAGCAATCTGCGGTTCTACAGCGCGGCGATGGGCGACGCCATGGCGGCGGACCACAAACCGTTCGAGGCCATCCGGACCTATTACCAGGAGGCGCTGACGGTCAGCCCGAAATGGGAGGCCGACCTGCTCGGGGTGAAGCTGCGCCAGTTCCTGATGACGTTCTACGCGAGCAGTCCGGGCGATGTGCTCGACCCGGCGCCGCTGCGGGAGGCCCTCGAGTCCGCGCTCCGCACCTCCAGGCGCCAGTTGCTGGCGTCGCTGCTGCCGGTGACAGCGAAAAGCGTCGACCTCCAGAAACTGGTCGTCAACGCTGCCGCCTACACGAAGACGTTACGGGCGCAGGTTCTCGACGGGCTGCGGGAGGACATCGGCATCGAGCTCCCGCAGACCGGGCGCGACGAAGAGGACTTCGTCAACGCCTGGCTGACCGCGATCGACGTGCTGAAACGGCGCGCCGAGGAGACCGACCAGAACTTCCGCTTTCTCCACGAACAGGCCGGCGACCTGAGCACGCTCGGCCAGCAGAAGAACACCCTGGACCGCATCCAGCAGAGCAGCCCCACCGCGCTCGAGAGCCGGCTGCTGCGGGACGCGGCGGACCTGCTGAACGTCGTACGCGAGTACACCGCGCAGCAGAAATATCTCGAACAGGAACGTCTCGCCAAAAAGACCGACGACAGCTGCCGGCAGCTCGTCCGGTTGGCCGAGGAGAACCGGACCCAGCTGACGATCGGCGGCCTGCTCCCGTATGTCCTCCGGTTGCGGAAGGCCGTACGCGACCACTTCGCCGAGGTGGAGAGCGCGGCGGAGCCGAACGAGCTCGACACCCACCTTATTGTCGACAACGTGTCGCTGCCGGACGACGGCGCGGTCGGTGTGCAACTCGCGGTGAAGAACCGGCTCGGTCACAGCCCGGCGAGCCGGGTGCGGCTGGAACTGCTACTCGGCCCGGACGACGTGTACACCGCGCAGCAGCGGCACTTCCCCGTCACGGAGGCGCTCGGCGCGGGCGAGTCGGAACCACTGACCATTCCGATAGTCGTCGCACCGGCGGCGCGCTCCGAGCACGTGGTCACCCTGCGCACCCGGGTGTCCTTTGTGACCCGTACCGGGCACGAAGTCGTCTCCGAAGAGACCCTGCACGGGCTCCAGCTCTACTCGAAGGACGATTTCAAGGGCTTCGCCAACCCGTACAGCGCCGGGCACCCGGTCAAGGATCCGAACATGCTCTTCGGCCGGGACAGCCTCATCGCCGAACTCGCCGAGGCGATCCAGCACACGGGCACTAAAAGCATCGTGATCTACGGGCAGAAACGAACTGGCAAGACCAGTATCTCGGACCATCTCAAGCCGCGCCTGACCCTGCCCATCGTCCCGGTGTCGTTCAGTATCAACGACATCATCGCCGACCTCGGCGCCGACAACCACGGCTTCGCCAGCTTCTTCTTCCGAGTGGCCCGCACCGTGTACGACGCGGTCGAGAAGCTGGCCGTCGGACGTGGTATTCCGCTCGACGTCCCGGAGCCACGGCTGGCCGATATCCGGGAGCTTCCGCAGGGCGCCCTGATCGATTTCATGAAGCTGGTCCAGCGCTGGCTCACCCGCTTTGACGACCTAGCGGACGTGCGCTTCGTCCTGCTCATCGACGAGTTCACGAACATCTACGAGGAAATCCGGAAGCGCAACCTGCCGGACACGTTCATGAAAGCCTGGAAGGGCCTGCTCGAACAAGGAAACTTCAGCGCCCTCGTCATCGGCCAGGACCTCACCCAGGAGTTCATGCGGAACTATCCGAACGAGTTCCAGGTCAGCCGGGTCGAGCGGGTGAACTACCTTTCCCGGGAGGACGCGAGGAAGCTTATCGAGGACCCGATCCGGATCGGCGGCCGGCAGGGGCCGACACGTTACCAGGGCAACTCGGTGGACATGATCCTCGATCTGACGGCCGGCAACCCGTTCTACATCCAGAAGTTCTGCGAGCGGCTGGTCAACTACCTCAACCGGGGCAGCCGCATGTATGTGGGGCCGGCCGACGTGAAGGCCGTTCGGGATGACCTGGTCGCGTCGTTGCACGACACCACCGACTTCGACAACCTGCTCAATCCCGGTGACGTCCGGCTGTCGGCCATTCCACCGAAAAAGGTGATTGACACGCTGCTGGCGTGCAGCCGCGGCTTCGGCGCCAGCCGCTATCTCGACCCGACCACCCCGGAAGCCGGCCTGCTGGGTTGGGATGTCCGCCTCATCCTTGATGATCTTCAACTCCGCGACGTCATCGAACCGCTTCCGCCCGACCGCTGGCGGATACGGGTGGGGCTTTTCGCGCGTTGGCTTCAGGTCAACTACGCGAGCCGGTCGTGATCATGGGTACTCTGATCAACCCGTACAGCTATGGTGGCATCGTCTTCGGCGAGCGGTTCGTCGGCCGCCATGACGAACGGGCCCGCCTGCTGCAACGCGTCGTCCACTCGGCCGAGGGAGATTCGGCAGCGCTGGTCGGCCCGCCTCGGACCGGAAAATCCTCCCTGGCCTGGGAAACACTGATGACGTCCACGGCACGGCACGACGCGCCACAGGTGATCCCCGTCTGGATCACTCTCGCGGACCGCACCGGACTCACCGATCTCATCCGCACGATACTGGAACTTGTATACGACGATCTGAGCAAAGTCGGCGGGCTGCGCGACAGCAGACTACGCGACCCCCTGGATGCGGCGATGCGCCAGGCACTCGACCCGGGGCGGGAATGGGACGAGTTCTATATGGACGCCAAGAAAACCCTGCGCCTGGTGAGACGGCATGGCTGGCGGGTGATTGTCGTCCTCGACGAGTTCGACAGCGCCCGCAAGATCTTCGACGATCCGAAATACGCCTTCGATGTGCTCCGCGCGCTGACGAACGAGCAGGATGTACGGGTCATCTGGGTCACCACGTCCAGACGGGAGCTGCAACAGATCGTCGATCAGGCGGGAAATGTCGGCTCGAACCTCCCTCACCTTTTCGAGGAAATTCCGGTCCGGTGTTTCGAGGACGACGAGCTGGCGGAGCTCGTCGGGCGGGCGGTCGACAGCGGCGTCAAGATCAACGTTGTCGACGTGCTGACGGCGCTGCGTGAACTCACCGGCGGTCATCCCTGGCTGTCGAGCCAGGCGCTGTCGGAGGCATGTTTCATGATTGCCCGGACGGGCCAGGTCGATTGGGCGCTGATCACCCAGAAAATGTTCCATCCCTTCACCAACTACTACGACGACCTGTGCAAGCTCCTCTCCGAGGACGGCCGGCTCGACCTGCTCCTGGAGATTCTTTTCGGGCCCCAGCTGAAAGCGAAGGTCCGGGACCTCCTCCAACTCGCCAACACCGGAATACTGGTACCGTTCGACAGCGGCTACCGCGCCTTCTCGGCACACTTCTCCGACTATCTTCGCCTGCAGGCCAGGACCACCGACACCTCGGAACTCTGGTCAGACGCGACCGACAGCCTCCGAGATCATGTTGACACCACGTTCCGCACGCTGTTCGACGATCCGTGGGACGCGGCGGTGGAGCGGGAGAAGCCGTCGAGCGCCCCCGTCCTGGCCCATCTGCGGCAGGCCCGGGAACAGGAGGCCCGCTCCTTCGGCCCGCTGGCCAGCGCCGATCTGCTGGACTTCGCCACGCCCTCGGAGCTCTGGTTCTTCATCGAGCTTTACTGGGAGCTTTTCCAGCCCGTTCTCGGGCCGGCGGACCCGAACGCGTGGCGACCGAAGTTCGCTGTGCTGAACAAGGTCCGCCAGCCACTGGCCACCAGCCCCACGGGCGCCGTCAGCGCGCGCATGCGACAGAACGCCCGCGACTACTGCACGGAAATCCTCGAGAAGCTGAACAAGTCCTCCGCGCGCTGACCGGGCCTCACGCTCCCGACAGACACGACATCCCACGAGGAACCGGGACCACACCACGGCCACCAGCAGGTACCCCACCTGGCCACCCGCGGGGACCTCTACCTGGCCAACAACGAGGACTTTTTCATGGCCACGGACACACGGGGCTGCCGGTCGGCCTCTCGGCCTTTGGGGCGGCGAGCGAGCGGTCGCGGCGGGCCGATGTACCCCCGCACCGAAACCCGTCTGACGATTATCAAAGAAATGGTGCGCCGGCCCGCGCGGATTGCGCGGTTTTGATGATTCCCCTGCGCAAAGGGCCCGAAAAGCACTGTCATGTGACCGGCACCGCTTGACCGGGGCGGGCAACCGAATTATGTTGACCTTGTCGGCATCATTGATCCGTCGGTACACGACGGTTTCTGTCTCGATCCACCGAGAGCCGTTCGGCAATTCTTCCCGCCAGCGCGCTCCGGTGGTTCGGACAGTCCGGCGGGAGCCACGACGGCGATCTCGCCGGATGAATTGTCGCGACCGCAGTCAGGTCATGTGCCCCGACGCACCGAACAACCAACGAATCCGACCGTGGAGAGGACACCGGATCATGTGGGAGTACGAGCACTCGGCAACCGCGGAGGTCACCGCCGAGGCCGTGTGGAAACTCTACGTAGATACCGCTTCCTGGAGCATCTGGGACACGGGAATCGTCGGCCTGGCACTGGACGGGCCGTTTGTGCCGGGTACCACCGGAAAACTGACCCCCAAAGGACAGGACCCGGTGATCATCACCCTCGTCGAGGTGGAGGAGAACCGCTCGTTCATCGACGAAGCCAACCTCGGCGGCATCGTGCTGCGGGCAATCCACCGGCTCGAGCCACTGGCTGACGGACGCACCAGGATCACCCACCGCATCGAGATCACTGGCCCGGCCGCGGACACCCTCGGCCCACAGATCGGGCCGGCCGTCACCGCCGGCGTGCCGGAGACGATCGCGACACTGGCCAGGCTCGCGTCCGCCTGACCTTGGCACCGGCGCTGCTGCTCGCCCGAGACGGGCAGGGAACGGGCGGCGAACATACGCCGCCCTCCCTGATCGCGCCGGCCCCGCTGACCACGGCGTTCACCGAGCCGGACGGACGGCGGCGCGCCCCCGGCCCGGCGACGCCGCCGACCTGCCCCATGCTCCTGGCCCTGGCCCTGGCCCTGGCCAACGTGAACGACACACCCTGGTGTTCCCACAGCGGCACGCCCATACCCGTCCGGGCCCGCGTGCGGGACCAGGGTGAGCTCCATGGTTCAGGACTCGCCCCGGGCCAGCGCGCGGAGCCGGAACTTCTGGACCTTGCCGGTGGCGGTCATCGGGAGCTCGTCGACCAGGACGAGCCGTTCGGGCAGCTTCTGCGTGGCGATCCGGCGTTCGACGCGCAGGAAGTTCGTGATGTCCTCCAGCGTGGGTGACGCTCCCTTGACCGGGACGACGACGGCGCACGCCTTCTCACCGAGACGCTCATCCGGGTAGGCGACGACGGCGACCTGGGAGACGTCGGGATGCGCGACGATGTACCCCTCGATCTCGGCGGCGCTGATGTTGGTGCCGCCGCGGATGATGATGTCCTTGAGCCGCCCGGTCACCCGCAGGTAGCCGTCGGCGTCGAATCGGCCGAGGTCACCGGTGTGGTGCCAGCCCCCGCTGTCGATCGTCGCCGCGGTCCGCTCGGGATCACGCCAGTAGCCGAGGATCGCGCCTGGGCCCCAGTAGGTGATCTCACCCTCCTCGCCGGGCCCGACCGGGCCGTCAGGGCCGTCGAGCCTGATCTGGATGCCGTCGAGCGCGGGGGAACCGTCCGAGCCGGCGCGGCGCTCGATCGGGTCGCCGGGGTGGCAGCAGGTCGCCGCCATCAGCTCGCTGCAGCCGTAGAGCGGCATCAGCACACCGTTGCTGAAGGTCCGCTCGAACTCCAGGGCCAGCGTCTCGGGGATCGGCGCGCCGGCGCAGAGCCAGAATCGCATCGACGACAGGTCCCGCTTCGCCTCCGGTGCCGCGTCCAGCGCCATCCGGACGAACGGGGTCGCGGTCGCGGTGGCGGTGGTGCGGTACCGCTCGATCCGGCGCAGGCCCTCGTTCGGCTCCCAGATGTCGAGCAGATGCGTCTCGGCGCCGACGGCCAGCGGGACCAGCACACCGACGACCAGCCCGGTGGCGTGCGCGACCGGCGAGGGCATGAACATGACGTCCTCGGCGGTGAGCTGGAAGACGTCACGGGCCAGGCCGCGCCCGGAGAAGTCCAGCGTGTTCCAGGTGTGCACGCAGCCCTTCGCCGTGGACTCGGTGCCCGAGGTGTAGACGATGACGTGCGGGACGTCCGGCTCCGGGTACGGGCCGAACTCGTCCGGGCCGGGGATGGTGGCGGTGGCCTCGGCGAACGTCAGCTCGTCCGGGGCCGCGTCACCACGGGCGATCACGAGGGTTCCGAGGGCCGGGGCCTCGGCCTGCAGCGCGCGGAACATCGCCGCGTGGTCGAAGCCGCGGAAGGCCCCGGTGGTGATCGCGGCAACCGCGCCGGAGTTGCGCAGGACGTGGGCGATCTCCGTGTGCCGGTACACGGTCATGATCGGTACTGTGACCGCGCCGAGCCGCGCGAGCGCGAGGTAGGAGACCACGAACTCGGACCAGTTCGGCAGCTGGACGGCCACCCGGTCACCAGGCCGGACCCCGCGGCGCAGGAGCGCGGCGGCAAGACCATGGGCACGCTCACGGACCGTGGCATAATCGAGCTCGGTGGTGCCGTCGGAGACGAACCGGCGAGCTGGTGTCGCGTCCGCCCACCGATCGAGTAAGGCGGCGGCCGAGCCGTCCTGCCACCAGCCCTTCTCGCGAAACCTCCTGATCGATTCAGCGTCGTACCGGTCGTAGACCGTGAGCGTAGCCGTGTCTGTCTCCACACCGACCATCAGAACCTCCGCTTCGTCGTGGATACCTGAACGCGCATTCGTTTCGGCCGTGCGGGCCGGGCCGAAACGTCGGACGACAGGTGGCTCACCCCAGCCGCAAGCATGACCGGATCTTAGTAGCATAAGATCGATGTTTTCAATGGTTCGACCAAATAGTTGATTCAGGCAAGCATGTCCCCCCGCCCACGCACCCAGC